>JBILQA010000012.1:0-20128 GCA_044373535.1 Akkermansiaceae bacterium
GAGGGTGGTACCGCCGTGACCGATGTTCTTTTTGGCAAGGTCAACCCAGCTGGCCGCCTGCCACACACTGTTTATGCTTCCGAGGCACAGGTTCCACCGCTGGATGAGTACGATGTCACCAAGGGCTTCACCTACATGTACCTCAACGGCGAACCCCTTTTCCCCTTCGGCCACGGGCTGAGCTACACCACCTTCAAATACTCCGATCTCAAGCTCAGCAGCCCCTCGATCAAGGCCGACGAAACCATCAAGGTTACCGTCGAGATCGAAAACTCCGGCGCCCGCCCAGGCGACGAGGTCGTCCAACTCTACATCCGCGAGCTTGCGCCAAAGGTCAAACGCCCCGCCAAAGAGCTCCGCGGTTTCCAGCGCATCACCCTGCAGCCAAAGGAAAAACGCACCGTCACCTTCAACCTCCCCGCAGCCAAGCTGGCCTACTACGACGAGGCCAGCCACGGCTTTATCGTTAACCCCGGCGCCTTTGATATCATGGCTGCCAGCTCTTCCGCTGACATCCGCGCCACCACCAAGCTTGAGGTGGCTCACTGAGCGACTCCCCCCATAGCAGCGCGGTCAGGGACTAAGCTCGTCGAGGGTGATGGCCTCCTGCGATTGGTAAACGGAGCGGATCACCTCCGGAGTCGAGCGTCTGGCGGGGCCAAGTGAGCCCTTCCATGAGCCAGACCAAGCCCAGAAAATGCCCAGGCGGTGCATGAGTGGGATATTGGCGACACCGGGGAACTCTCCGAGGGCAATCATTTTGCGCCCATCAAAGCGCTTGCGCATTGGCTCCCAGCGGGCGGCGAGGGCATCGGCGGACGAGGCCGGGTAGGCGTCGACGCAGACGATGTCGACGAGGTCATCGCCGGGATACCACGCAGGATCCTCTGAGGTGTGAACCCAAATGAGGTTATGAAGTTGGTGGTGTTTCGTGAGGCGATCAAAAAGCAGGCTCCAAAGTTTTTTGAATGCATCAGGGCCCTTGGTGCCCCACCAGAACCCGCCATATTCGCACTCGTGGAGAGGTCGCCAGAGGACCGCCACCTTAGCGGCATCCAAGCGCTTGAGTGGCTCAGCAATGGCGTCGATATCCCGCAGCAGAAGAGCATGGTCGGGATGCGCCGGGTCAAGCGCAGGCTCAAAATCGAAGCTCGTTGCCTTGGCGTAAAACCCGCGGAACCAGCGCTGGCCTTGGGTATCCAGCAGTCCAGTGGGGGCATTCCAATGCCACAGGAGAGAAATGACGTGGCCCGCAGAAGCCTTGCTCAGAATGGCCTCGATCTCCTTAGGCCGCGGCCCTTGGCGCTCGACCATGCTGGGTGACTGGAACATTAGGTCGGCGGCAAAGATAGCGGGGAGCCGGTCGGAGGCCGCTTGAAGCACTTTCAGGTCGGCGGCGTCCATTTGCGCAGTCAGAGTGTGCTTGCCATAAAGCCCCGCGAGCTTGGTAAGCAGGCCCCGGGCTTCCTGAGTGGCTTGCGGGTCGACGGGTACAGCAGCAACCGGCGCGGGTGGTGAGGGAGACTCCGCGGGCAGCAGCTCCACCGACTTGATTTCGTAATGGCCCCAGCCCCCGCCAATTTGCAGGCGCTGTTCACCGGCAGGAAGCTCGGTGAGACCGGCGTCATAGGCGGTGAAGTCTGGTGACGCAGGGAAAAAACCCGAAAACGGCAGCTCACCCGCCTGTCCGCTAAATTCCTTGGCCCCAAATGGCGAACGGAACTCGACCCGGAGCCGGTAGAGTCCACCGTCGCTGGAAAAAGTCCAAGTTGCCTTCTCACGCTTGCCCTTAAAGCCACCCAATCGCGGTGGATTTGGATCCTCCGCAGTCGGCTGGAGCAACTGGCTGCCTTCCAGCGCCGCGTCTGCCGCAGCCAGCACGATCTTCTCGCGCCCAAATGCTGGCCCAAGCGGGATAAACACCGCAAGCAGCACCATCAACACCTGCACCCAATCCCTCGAGTGCTGGGCGGACTTGAATTTAACTGTCTGGATAGCCACGGCCAGCAAACGGCCGCGCACAATGGGATCTTTCAGCCAAGCTGAGCGTGCCTGGGCCAGCAGCCCGGAGCCGTGGGCTTGACGAATCTCTGAGGGCGAGGCTAATCGGCCCACTCATGCCCGTCTTCCTGCTAATCATTGCCTGCGCGCTTTGGGGGCTGAGCTTCCCCTTGGTTAGGGCGCTGCACCTTGAGCAGGAGCAGCGCTTGCCGGGCACCTCAAGCGAGTTCTTCGCCGCATGGCTCCAGGTCGTGCGCTTCTCCCTCGCCGCGCTGCTGCTCACCGCCCCGCTGCTGCGGCGCAGCCGGGTGACGCGCTCGGAGGTGGCGCAGGGCTTGCTGTTAGCCTTGTGGGGCGGCCTCGGGATGGGCCTGCAGGCCGACGCGCTGGCGCACACCGACGCGTCCACTTCGGCCTTCCTCACCCAGGCCTACTGTGTCTTCCTGCCGCTGTGGCTGTGCCTGCGCCAGCGGGTAGCGCCCAACCTGCGCACGGTGTTAGCAACCCTCATGGTTCTGCTAGGCGGGGCGATCCTCTCCGGTCTGCGGCCGGACAACCTAAAGCTAGGCCGCGGCGAGGTTGAAACTCTGGTTGCCGCCCTGCTCTTCACCTTCCAGATCCTGGCCTTGGAAAACCCGCGCTACGCGGCCAACAGGGGCCTGCCCGTCACTTTCATGATGTGTGTCGGCATCGTTGGGCTGTTCATCCCGATCACCCTGGCGCTCGCGCCGCGGCCCGCAGCGCTCGTTGCCGCGGGCGCCTCGCCCACCGCGCTGGTCCTCATCCTGCTCCTGGCGGTCTTCTGCACCGTTGGCGCCTACCTGCTGATGAACATCTATCAGCGCAAAATCTCCGCCACCGAGGCCGGGCTTATTTACACCACCGAGCCGCTCTTCACCGGAATCTACGTGCTGTTCCTCCCCAGCCTGTTGGGCGCGATGATCCACGCGCGCTACCCGGATGAGAGCTTACGGATACCAACCTTAATTGGCGGCGGGCTGATCATCGCCGCCAACCTGGTGATGCAGTGGAAGCGCCAACCGCACCCGCCGGGGATCGCACCGGCGCCGTGACAGGCGTTGCGCCCCTCCCGCTAGCGGCTCTTGCTAGCCGCCTCGCGCTGGCGCTGTTCCATCCAAAGGCTCCAGCCTGAGTCGTATAGCCACGGGCGCTTGGCGCCGCTGACCGGGAAGACGGTGAGGTGGCCGCCCTTTTCCCATGGGTCGAGAACCAAGCCATCGTTGAACGATCCACCCTTGGGGATGGCCACCACGCAGTGGTGCTCACGGAACAAGCGGCCCTCGTCACGAACCGCACAGACAAAGGTGAAATTCTTCGCCTCGAGGCTGCGCATCCGCGGGTAGAGGTCCTCCATCCACTGCCAGCACAGCCCTCGCTCCCGCCGGTCCGTGTTGACCAGGCAGTTGTGGAGACCCGCGGGACGCACAATGCGGTACTCCCGCGCCAACTGCCGCGAAACGCTGACCGCCTCGCTTGCCACCCGCCGGGCTTCCGGACGCGACTTCTCCCCGGCACCCGGCAGGGCCACGAGTTTCTCGGTCACCTCGGCAACGATCCTCTCAGTTTCATGCGCGGAGGCCCCCGCCAGCGGTGCGCCACTCCAGCCACCCACACAGGACGGCAGCAGCAAGGCCAGCGCCACTCCAAACACCGCGCCGCGCCGCGTGACTAACAGACTAACCAGAGCACCTATCAGCTTCATGGCGGTACCCTTAAACATCAACCGCGCGGCTGTCCACCCGGGGATGCGCTGAATCACGCAGCGTCAAGCGTCAATGGCGCGCCTGCTACTTGGTGAGCTCCTTGAGCTTGGGCGCGATCGCCTGCACCCAGATCTCGTAGCCCTTTGGCGAGAGGTGCAGGAAGTCCGGCATGATCTCCTTGGAGAGCGACTTGTCGGCCTCAAGAAACTTGTCGCCGATGTCGAGGAAGTGGATGTTTTTCCCGTCATCGAGCTTGGCGACGATCGCGTTGACCGCGGCGATCTTCTCGCGCTGGGCGTTGGGTTGGGCGCCTCGCGGGAAGATGCCCAGGACTAACAGCTTGGTGTCCTTCAGCTCGGTCCTCAGCTTGGTGACAATGGCCGTGATGCCTGCGGCGATTTCCTCGGCGCTGTTGTCGGCGCCCTTGGAATTGTTGGTGCCGATCATGATCACGGCGGCCTTTGGCTTGAGGCCGGCAAGGTTGCCATTTTCCAGGCGCCACAGCACGTGCTGGGTCCGGTCTCCACCGATGCCAAGGTTGAGGGGCTTGTACTCGCTGAAGGACTCCCACGCCTGCTTGCCCGCCCCTTCCCATCCCTGGGTGATCGAGTCACCGATGAACAGCACCTGCGAGTCAGGCGTCTCCTTGACGCGCGTGTTGATCAGGTCATGGCGCTTCATCCAGTTGGCGTCACGCGGCACGGCAACCACCGCTGTGTTGGCCTTCTCCTGCGCACTCAGCGAGGCCGGCAACAACAGCCCGCCAAACAACAAACTAACCGAAAGGATGGATCGTAACATGGCGGGTACTTAACCTTCCCCGCGGAAAAACGTCACGCAATTTCCTGCCGGTGGCCTGGCTGTTAGCGTACAAGCGGGCATGCTCCGGTTCACCCGCCTGATTGTTGCCGCGATTGTGTTCTGGATCTGCGGGGGAGGCCCGGTGCGGGCGGCCGGGGGCGGGAATGTCAAGGTGGGCGCGGGGAGCTACGCAAGCGAGCGGCCGGCGGGATGCAAGCCGCTGCCGGAAAAGGCCTACCGCACAGCCTCGGGGGTTGGCGGGATGATCACCAACCAGTGGTGGAGCTCGCTGGCGTTCCAGGCGTTCTCACAGAACATGTTTGCCCACCCGCTGGCGATGGTCTGCGTCCCGGGCGGGCTGGCAGTTAGCTATCCGGGCGCCAGCCTGAAAAGCGGCCCGACGGCGATCACGGGCACCGGGGTGACCAAGCAGGGCGACCTCATGCTTGGCCACTCGGCGGTCGCGAGCTTTCCCGAAGCGCTCTGCGACGGCTACTCGGACGGCTTTGTCAGCGCGAGGTTTGGCAGCGAGGCGGCCGGTTTGCGCGTCAGCTTCGGCCACGCCAGTCCGTTTGTCTTCTGCACCTATGCCGGGGGCGATCCGGTGGTGCGCTTTGCGGCCAAGCCGGAGATCTGGTCCGGCACGGCCAACAGCGCGGTGCTCGGCGTCACCGCCAACGGCCACCATTACGCCCTGTTCGGCCCGTCGGGATCCTCCTGGACTGGCTTGGAGGGCAGCAGCTTTACCAACAAGTCGCAGGGCAAGGGTTACTTTTCCATCGCACTGCTGCCAGACAACAGTCCGGCGACGCTCAAGCTGTTCCAACAGTTTGGCTACAACCACGTCACCTCGACGCGGGTTGACTGGCGTTTGGAGGCGGGGATGCTCAAGACTGACTATCAGTTTGAGGTTAAGCCGATGGAAGGATCGGCCGCGGGAACGATCTTCACGCTCTATCCGCACCAGTGGAAGTACAGTGCCACGCCACTAACACCTCTAACCTACGGGTCGGTGCGCGGCACGCTCAAGGTGGGCACGGGCAGCGGGTTTGTTACCCGGCTGCCAGTCCAGGGGGTGCTGCCGCTGCTGCCGCCGCAGGGCCTGCCTGAGCGGGAGCGGCCACGCGTCCTTGCCGACCTCAAGCTCGAGGCCGAGAAGGAGCAGGATACCTTCAAAGACACCTACTGGGAGGGAAAGCTGCTCGGACGGCTGGCCACCCTCAGCGGAGTGGCCGAGGCGGCCGGCGCGCCAGAGCTGCAACAAACGTTCATCGCCCAAATCAAGCGGCGGTTGGAAAACTGGCTAACAGCATCCCCTAACGAGAACGCGCCGCTCTTCTACTACAACCCGACCTGGGGCACCCTGATCGGCAGCAAGCCGTCCTACGGCAGCGACAGCTCGATCAACGACCACCACTTCCACTACGGCTATTTCATCCGCGCTGCCGGTGAGGTCGCACGCCTCGATCCTGCCTGGGCCAAGAAATGGCAGCCAATGATCAACCTGCTCATCCGCGATATTGCCTCGGCGGACCGCGCCGACCCGATGTTCCCCTTCCTACGCTGCTTTGACAAATTCGCCGGCCACTCGTGGGCCTCGGGCGATGCGAACTTCGCCTCCGGCAACAACCAAGAGTCCTCATCGGAATCCCTCAACGCGTGGTACGGAATGATCCTGTGGGGCGAGGCGAGCGGCGACATGGTTGTTAGGGACACCGGCATTGCCCTCTTCAACACCGAGCGTACCGCAGTGGAAGAATACTGGTTTGACGTCTCCAACACCAATTTCCCGGCCGACTTCCCGCAGGAAGCCCTCGGGATGCTTTGGGGCGGCAAGGGGGACTTTGCCACCTGGTTCTCCGCTGACATTGACTGCATCCACGGCATCAACTGGCTGCCCTTCACCCCGGCCTCGCTAACGCTTGGGCGCTCGCCAGCCTACGTGCAGAGGACATTTCAGCGCATCCTCGGCCAGCGCAAGGAGGGCAAAAACCTCAACAACGGCTGGGGCGACCTCGTCGCCATGTTCGGTGCCCTCCACGACCCGGCAGGTGCCGCGGCCTACCTGCAGGAAAACCCCAACTGCAAGATAGAGGCCGGCAACACCCGGGCCTTCATGACCCACTGGATCCACACCCTTGACCAGCTAGGCCGCAACGACTCGCTTCTAACAGCCGACCACCCCTTCCACAGCGTGTTCCAGAAGGACGGCCGAAAGACCTACACCGCCTACAACTACGGCCAAAAACCGATCACCGTCACCTTCTCCGACGGCACCAAGCTGATTGCAAAACCGCGCGGACTAACAGTAATGGCGCAAGGCCGGTGAAGGGCCCCGGACCGGGCGTGGTCACTGCTACTTCTCGTAATCGCGGATGAGGCGGCGGAGGTTGCTGGCTTGGCCGAAGAGGACCAGAACGTCGCTGGCTTCAAACGGGCGGGAGGGCTCGGGAATGCCGAGCACCTTGTTGAGGGAATGGCGCGTGGAGCTGAGAGCCACGCCGCTGGAGCGGCCCTTGGCGATGGTGACCAGGTTGAGGTCGTAGCGGGCGCGCAGGTCGAGCTCCTTAAGCGTCAGGCCAACCATCGAGAAGGGGGCAAGGACCTGGGCGACCTCATAGCCGCCGCCGAGCTCAAGGCTGCTGATGACGTCAGGGGCGTTCAGAGAGCGCGCCAACCAGGCGGCTGCCATCGCCTCGGGGACCATCAACTCGTCGATCTTCAACAACTTCAGGAGCCGGCCGTGGAGCGGGTTGATGATCCGGCTGATGATCCGCTTGGCGCCGAGTTGCTGGACGTTGGAGGCAATGGAAAGCGATGCCTCAAAGTCCTCGCCGATGGCCAGAATGACAGCATCGCACTCGGCGACGGGGATTTCGTGGAACGCGTTGATGTTGGTGCAGTCGGCCTGGATGAGGTACTCGATTTCCTCCTTCAGGGCGCTGATGTGGGCAGGATCGTTGTCGACCGCGACCACCTCGTGGCCCTCGCGGCTGAGCTGGCGGGCCAGGTGGGTGCCAAAGCTCCCGAGGCCAATGATGCAAAATTTCATGAGGTTTCTAGGTGAGAAGGATTTCCTCGGTCGGCTTGCCCGAAACCGGGCGCGTGTCCGGCTTGATCAGGGTGGCCATCACGGTGAGCAGGCCGATTCTGCCGACGAACATGTTGACGATCAAGACGGCCTTCGCCCCCGGAGTGAGCCCCGGGGTGAGGTCGAGGGAAAGCCCGACGGTGGCAAAGGCGCTAACCAGTTCAAACAGCAGGGTGGTCTCGCGCACCCCGCTGTTGGCTTGGAAAATCTGCAGAACGACAAAGTTGGCGGCCAGCCAGATGGCGGCCAGAACGATGAGACCAAGCGCTTGGCGGCCGGTCTCGGCGGGAATCGTCCGGTTGAAGACCACCATGCCGCGCTTACCGGAACGCAACTGGCCCCATAGGTGGGCAAGGCCGACAGCCACCACGGTGGTGCGCAGCCCGCCGGCAGTGCCGCCCGGCGAGCCGCCGATGAGCATCAGGACCATGAGCACCTGGATGGTCAGCGAGCTGATCTGCCCCATCGGCACGGAGTTGAACCCCGCGGTGCGCGCGGTGACGGAATGGAAAAACGCGGTGATCACCTTACCGCCATTTTCCGGCCCGCTCGACGAGACATACTCAGTCAACAAGATCACCCCCGCTCCGGCAAAAACCAACGCCGCGGTGATGACCAGCACAAGGCGCGTGTGGACCCGCAAGCGCGGGTTGACGAGTTCCGCGCCGCAGCACCGTTTGACTTTTTTCACCACCCAGCTGGAGAGGTCCTCGGCGGCCAGCGACCCAATGCCGCCGATGATGATGAGCAGCATGATGACCACCTGCCACACCCAATTGCCAACCACCGCTCCACTTGCCAGGTTATCCGGCAGCGTGGAAAACCCCGCGTTGCAGAAGGCCGACACCGAGTGGAACACGGCGTGGAAAAGTCTCCCGTCACCCGTGGCAGCCCCGCTGAGGTACAGGACGGCAGCCCCAAGCGCCTCACAAGCAAAGGTCATCGCCACAATGAAGCCAAGCGTCTGGCCGATCCGCGCCAGCCGGTTTTCCTGGATCATCTTGCCAAGCAATAACCGGTCGTGGAGGGAAAGCCCCTCAAACAGGACCACCGCCGCAAAAAATGTCAGCGTCATGATCCCCAAGCCGCCAATCTGGATGAGCACCAAGATCACCGCCTGGCCCGTGACGCTGAAAAAAAGCGCCGTATTCTCCACCGCCAAACCGGTCACGCACACCGCGCTGGTGCTGGTGAAAAAGGCATCCAGCCATGGCAGCGTGGCGCCGGCCACCACGCAGCGCGGCATCTTGAGCAGCAACGCGCCCGCCACAATGATGAGCATGAAGGAACCGATCAGCACCCGCCCGGGGTGAAACGCCCGCGCGGTGAAGCGCTTCTGGTGGTGAATCAACGACGCAAATCCCGAACAAATCACCGCGACTTGGATGAACACATGGCCTGCGAGCGACCAGTCACCCGTCGGTGAGAGCGGCAACAGCAACAAGAGCAAGCCAGCCACAAAGGCAACCGCCCCCAACAACGCGTGCATCCCCATCCGCCGCGCTTCCCTTCCCTGCGGCCGCAGCGCCCGGTACAGCCATGCCCGCTCAAGGGCGAAAACCATTCCCGCCAGCGTCGTCGCCCAGTGCTGCAGTGGAGTCACTTCCCCGGTCCATCCCACCAGCGCCAACAAGCAGCCGGCCACCACCAGCGAGATCACCGGGTGGACAATCAGCCGGCAGGCACGCGCCGCACGCAGATTCCTGCCTGTTGCTTGATGCTTGGCCATACGCCGGCTGTATGCTGCCACCCACCCGGGCTGGCAAGGCTCAATGTTGGGCCAGCCCAGGGCTCAACGCCGCGGGATGGCCACACTGCGTTGAGCGCTGCCGGCGCGCCCACGCCAGCACGCCAAGCTCATTTCAGCTCCGGCGCGGTCCAGGACTTCGCCCGGCTGGAGAACTTCGCACGGGTCGCCTTGACTTCCTCGGCGCCAACCGGAGCTGCGTCGTTGCTCCATGACTGGCGCACGTAGGTGAGCACATCGGCGATTTCCGCGTCCTTGAGGTCGCTGTGGGCGGGCATCATGTTGGAATACTTCTGGCCCGCCACCTCGATGGGCCCCTCCAGGCCGTGGAGGAGGATCCGCGTCGGCACGCTTGGATCCCCGGTGGCCCAGGTCGAGCCGTCCAGCGGCGGGAATGCGCCAGGGACGCCCTTGCCGTCCGGGCCGTGGCAGGCAATGCAGGTCCGGCTGTAGATGGCCAGCCCGCGCTGATGGACCGCCGCATCAACCGCGTGGGCACGCGCCGCGGCCTTGGTTTCCGCGGGCGCGCTGCCGAGCGTGGCTAGCAGCTGCTTGGAGCCCGCATCGCTGTTCTTGGCCAACTGCCCTAGCAAGGCTGCGCGCGCCGCCGCGTCGCCCTTGGTCGCGAAGTGGCTTGCCACGCCCTGGATGGTTCCCTCCACGTTGGCCTCGCCCAGCTCAAACAGATAGAGGTCGTCAAAGTAGACGGTGCCGTTGGAGGCGCCCCAGCCGCCCAACAGGCACTGGACCAGGATGTTGTTTTCATTGTTGCCGGTGGCGAACTCGACGTTGAGCTCGGTCCACTCGGTGGTGCCGGAGATCGCCAGGGTGACCGCGTCGGCCTGGTGGATGTTGATCTGGGCGCCCCGGCCGCTGCTCTTGTTGAGCTTCTCGGCACGGGCCCAGCCGCCGAGGCGGTAGCGGGTGCCCGGCTTGACCTGGATGTTCACGCCGGCGGCCACGTCGGAGTCCTTCGTGGCGCTGACGCGCAGCGCCTTGCCGGTGCGCCCGCCGTCCACCACGGCCATCCCGATGGCCGACGGATCGGAAACGACATACGGCCGCAAACTCCACTTGGCCGGCTTGCCGTCCTGCTCTTGGGCGAAGTCGCCGTTGGGCATCAGGTTCACAGGCGCCGCCGGGGCGCTCGTCGCGTCGTTGGCGTGGGTGGCCGCATTGGCCAACAAAACCCCCGGCGCATGCCGCCGCGCGGCCATCTGCCAGCCGTCAGTGATTGTCGGATCGTGGAGGATCAAATCCTTCTGGGCGACCAGGGTGGCATAAAGCGCGCGCCCCACAGGCTCGGAAATCGGCAGATGCGACAGGGCGTTGAACACCTCCGCAAGCTCGCGCTCGTCGGCGGCCTGGATAACCCCGTCGCGGATAAAAGCGCTGGGCAGGGTGTCATCCAGCGCAGCGTTGGCGATCGCCGCGCGGCGCAGCCCGCGGTTCGACGAGGCGAATGCCGCCTTGACCGTTGGGGCGTCGAGCGCGCCAAGGCCGCTCAGCGCGTAGAACGCGTGCAACGCGGAGAGTTCCCCCTTGGCCGCTCCAGCGCTCACCAGCGCCTTGAGGTCGGGGACCACCGCGGTGGCGGCCGACTCGACTAACAAGCGCTGCGCGTGCAGGCGCCAGAACATGTTCGGGTGGCCAAGCGCCGCGAGCAGCGTTGCCGGCTTGGTCGGCTCCAGACCCGGGTTGACATCATCCTTGCTGCCCTTCGGATAGACCCGGTAGATGCGCCCGTGGTGAATGTCGCGCAGCGGCGTCTCGTAGGCATTGCCGCGGCCGGTCGTCGCGTTGTATCCGGCGGAGCCCACGCTTGGCGTTGGGTTGTGTTGGATGATGATGTTATACCAGTCGCTGATCCACACCGCGCCGTCCGGGCCGGTTTCCGCCTGGACCGGCGCCGACCACCCGTCGGCGCTGTTATAGAGGTTGTTTGGCAGCTGGGCCGCCTTGAATCCAGCCCCCACGCGGGTCACGGCGAAGTTGCCGACGAGCTTGCCGGTCGGCTCGGTGACAAAGGCAACCTTGCGGTAGTCTTCCGGCAAGCGGGTGGACGTGTAGAACCCGTGGCCCGCCGCCGCGGTGTAGCCGTCAAACACATCAACCTGGCGCACATCCAGCGAGCTGGGGAAGAACTTCGGGTTGTTGTCCGCCGCCGGGGTGCGCGGCTGCGGCAGGCTGGCCGCTGCGTACTGCGCGCGCGGGAAGGTGAGGTACCATGAAGGATTGCCGTTGGCGGTGGAACCCATCACATCGAAGTCGGCGGTGAAGCCAAGGCCCCAGGTGTTGTTGGTCGTCGACTGGAGGTACTCCATCTTGCTGCCGTCGGGCTTGAAGCGAAACGGTCCCGACGAGAAGCCAATCTGCTCGCCGCCCACCGTACCATTGAAGCCGGAATACCCGACCGTGCCGTAAATCCAGCCGTCAAAGCCGTAGTGGAGGCTCGAGACCCCCGCGTGGGTGTCACCGACGCCAAAGCCCTCAAAGAGCACCTTGCGCACGTCAGCCTTGTCGTCCCCGTCGCTGTCCTTAAGGAAGAGCATCTCGCCGCCGTTGGTGCAAATCACCCCGCCATTGGCGAAAACCATCGACGAGGGGATCGACAGCTTGTCGGCAAACACGCTGAACTTGTCCGCGCGCCCGTCCCTGTCGGTGTCCTCGCAGATCGTTATCCGGTCGTGGCCAAGGTCGCGGGCTTGCAGGTTGTTGGGATAGTCGATCGTCTCGACGACAAACGCCCGGCCGCGGTGGTCCCAGGCAACAAAAATCGGGTTTACAATGTTGGGCTCGCTGGCAAACAGCGAGAGCTCGTAGCCGACCGGCACCTGGGCCATCTTCATCGACTCGGCTGGGGACAACGGCTTCTGGCCGCGGGTGATCGTCTTGCGCTCGCGGTAGCCGGGCAGGACCATCTCCTCCATTTCTAACACCGGGAGCTTCAGCGCGGTTAGCTTCGCGGCCGCGGCGTCCCCGGCAGTCCAGATGACCGCCCGGCGGAGCAGCTCGCGGAAGCCCTCGCTGTTCCAGGTCGGCAGGCCGTGGCCGTACGCGGTGTAGAATACCCGTCCCTTGCCCTGGGTGCGCACCCAGGTCTGGGGCTCCTCGCCGCGGGTTTGGAGGATCGTCCGGTCGGCGGCGCCGTTCTGGTGGACGAAGGTTTCGTCAAGCGCCTCGAAGTCGGAGAACCCGCGCATGATCGGGTGCTCGGCGGCCACCGTCTTGGCCATGAAAGTTCCCTGCTCGTTGGACTTGTAGCGCGCGCCCAACAGCTTGGCGAACGCCTCGGACTCGCCATAGCAGGCCGAGGCGGAGTGGATCCCCAAAAATCCGCCGCCGGCCTCGACGTAGCCGCTGAGCGCCTTCTCGCGCTCGGCGCCAAGTGTGCCCGCAGCCTTCCCGTCGGCAAAGAGAAGCACCGCGTCATAACTGTCCAACACGCTGCGCCGGATGTCTGCCGGATCCTCGCTGTAGCTGAAGTTGATGCCCGCCGTCCCGAGCGCCTTCTTGATCGCGCGGTAGCTCTCAAGCGGGGCGTGCTCGGCGCCGTCCCCGGCCGCCGTGCCAACAAAGAGCACCTCGATGCGCCGGCCCTCGGCCGCCGCGGCCTTCTCGGCCTTCGCCGCAGGTTGGGCAATGCCGGCTGCGATGCCGGCGGTTATAACAGCCAGGGAGAGTAGGATGGATCTTTTCATGGGAAAACAACAGTGAACGAGGGCAAAACAGTCAGTTGGGGCGCGGCCAGCAGGCTCTAACCGCTAGGATGCCTCAAAGCCTCCGGACAATCCGGCATTGGCAACAATCCGCAATAAAAAATCCGCGGACCGTCGATAAACGGCCCGCGGATCGGCTGGATATCAGGAAGGTTAGGCGCCGGCCAGGTTGGCGGCCACGGTGTCCCAGTTGACCACGTTCCAGAACGCGGCGATGTAGTCGGGCCGGCGGTTTTGATAGTGGAGGTAGTACGCGTGCTCCCAGACGTCGAGGCCGAGGATCGGCTTGCCCGAGCAGGCGCCGGCGAGCGCGCCCATGATCGGGTTGTCCTGGTTGGCCGTCGAGCAGACGCTCAAGGTGCCGGCGGCGTCCACGCAAAGCCACGCCCAGCCGGACCCGAAGCGCGTTGCGCCGGCCTTGCCGAAGGCTTCCTTGAACTTGTCAAACGACCCGAAGGCCGCGTCGATCTTTGCCGCAAGCTCGCCGGTGGGCGCCTTGGCGCCGCCCGGGGCGATCATTTTCCAGAACATCGAGTGGTTCAGGTGGCCGCCGCCGTTGTTGCGCACCGTGGTGCGGATCTCCTCGGGCACCGCGGCGAGGTCGCCCACGAGCGCCTCGATGCTCTTGGCCGCCAGCTCCGGCTTGCCTTCAAGGGCGGCATTGAGGTTCGTCACGTAGGCGTTGTGGTGCTTGCCGTGGTGGATTTCCATCGTCCGCGCGTCAATGTGCGGCTCGAGGGCGTTGTGGGCGTAGCCAAGGTCGGGAAGGGTGTGGGCCATGATCTTTTGCGGATTGGTTAGGTTTGCGTTCGCGGCCGAAGCCCGGTAGGGATGCCGCAGGTGCGGCCCTACCTAAGGCGCGCCTAACAAATCCGCAAGGGAACATTCCTAACCATGCCAGCCATCGAGCCAATCCACCTGATATTCGCGGCCGCGGGCCTTCTGCTAGGCAGTCTGGTCACCTGGCTGGTGCTGCGCGCGGGCGCCAACGCGCGGGAGGCGGCGGCGGCGGAGCGTTTGCGCGGCGAGGAGCGGCGTGCGGCGGAGCTTGACGCGCGGCTGGCGCACAAGCAGGCGGAGTTCCACGAGCTGCAGCAAAGCGAGGCGCGGTTGCGGGACGAATTGGCGAAGTCACGCACCCGACTGGAGAGCGAGCAGAAGGCGGCCGAGGAGAAAAAGGCCCTGCTTGAGCAGGCCGAGCGGAAGCTTTCGGACACATTCAAGGCGCTTTCCGCCGACGCGCTGCGGACCAACCAGGAGGAATTCCTGCGCTTGGCGAAAACCTCGCTGGCTGCGCGCAGCGACGAGGCGCGCAGCGACCTGGAAGCCCGCAAGGTGGCGGTGGAAAACCTGCTGAAGCCTGTGGCTGAGTCACTTGAGAAAGTCCAAGTGCGCATCGGCGAGATCGAGAAGGTGCGCGAGTCGGCCTACGCCACGCTCACCGAGCAGGTTCGCGCGGTTGGCGAGGGCCAGCTATCGCTGCAACGTGAGACGGCCCAGTTGGTCAAGGCGCTGCGCCAGCCGACCGGGCGCGGCCAGTGGGGGGAGATGCAGCTGCGCCGGGTCGTCGAGATGGCCGGCATGCAGGAGCATTGCAGCTTTGAGACCCAGTCGAATACGACCAACGATGACGGCAAGCGGCTGCGCCCCGACCTGGTCGTGCGTCTGCCCGGCGGGAAATCGATCGTGGTGGACTCGAAAACGCCGATGGACGCGTACCTTGACGCCTTGGAAGCCAATGATGACGCGGCCCGCGAGGTGGCCATGGCGCGCCACGCGGCCCAAGTGAGCAAGCACATTGGCCAGTTGTCGTCCAAGGCCTACCACGGCCAGTTTGACCACACGCCGGAGTTTGTGGTGCTGTTTTTGCCCAGCGAGTCGCTGTTTTCCGCGGCGCTGGCCGTTGACCCCGGGCTCATCGAGCGCGGCGTGGAAAGCAACGTCATCCTTGCCACGCCAACCACGCTCATTGCCCTGCTGCGCGCCGTGGCCTACGGCTGGCGCCAAGAGTCCCTGGCGGAGAACGCGCGGGAAATCTCCGCCCTTGGCCGCACCCTCTACGAGCGGGTCTCGACCATGACCGAGCACCTTGCCAAGCTTGGCCGCTCGCTGACCAGCACCGTGGCCAGCTACAACAGCGCCATCGGATCCTACGAAACCCGCGTCCTTTCCGGCGCGCGCAAGTTCCAGGAACTCGGCGCCGCCCCGGAAGGCGCCAAGCTCCCCGACCTCTCCCCGGTCGAATCCCTGCCGCGCCAGCCGCGCAGCGATGACGCCGCCGCCGACACCAGCAGCGTGCCCGCCATCGAGTTTGCCGGCTTCACCGACGACACCACCCTGACGGCCACTGACTTCGACGGCTTCACCAACGACTCCCCCAGCGCCTTCGAAGGCTTCCTCCCCGACCCGCTCGCCGCCGCCGCCGACCTCCGAGCCTTCGGCGAACCGTCGGCCTGAACCGGCCACTCCAACGCCGCCTTCCTTCTTCTTTCGACCCCCTCTTAGCTTGCCCCACCTGCCGCCGTCGTGCAGATTCCACGGATGGAAGAAGTGATTTTTGAAGTGCGCGAGGACGAAGTGGATGGCGGGTTCATCGCCACCGCCCTTGGCCACGCCATCGCCACCCTAGGGGAAACCCTCGAGGAATTGCGGGAGATGGCCCGTGACGCCGTGCGCTGTCATTTTGGCGACGGCACCCTTGGCCCGATGCCAAAAATCATCCGCCTTCACTTCGTCCGCGATGAGGCCTTGGTGGTATGAAGATCCCACGTGACGTTACCGCCGAGGACCTCGTTCGTCTTTGCGGATCCTTGGATACGAGTTTGTACGTCAGGACGGTTCACATATTCGCCTCACCAGCCTCGTGGGCGGAACCCACCATGTGGCGTGTTGAAACCCGTCGCATCCCACCATCAGCTCACCGTTGAGGAACTGTTCTTCATGCTGGGCTTGTGACGGGTCGCGCATCATTGCCAGAAGTTGGAAAGAATACTCACGCTCTCGAAAAACTCCATGAAGCCCTTCCGGTATTTCTTGTGCCTGATGAACCTGTTGCTGCTTGGTGCATTGGCAAAAGCAGCACCGCCAGCAGCGGGAGGGAGCGCGGTGAGTGCGGAAGAGATTGTCGAGCGGTTGATGATTACCGCTGCCCGCTATCGGTTTCCGCCGTCTCCCAACGGCCTGCCTGGCGGCTATTTCATTCAGTTTGAGCACTGGCATCTGGGCAAACTGAGGCAGACCCAGAGAACCAAGCGCTTTGCCCTGAATGCGGAGGACAAGAATCCCTCGTTCTTCATCGCGTTCCCGACCAACACCCATGCTGCCCACGTTGCCCCGTCTGGCGGCGACGGTGAGTTCCGCGGGAACCTCGTGTTTGCAACCTCGGACAGCGCTGAGAGCACACTTGAAGTTCTTGAAGATGCGGAACTTCCACCATCACAGCCGGGGGCGTCGGTTTTGTTGGGATATCGACTGATCGGCATGGCTCAGAGCCTGCCTGCGAGGCACGAAGCGACCGGCGAGGAGATCCATCCTCCCCTCGCTGCCAACCTCGAAGAGTACCACAAGCTGCTCGTCGAAAAGAAGCGCGACGATGTCGACGTCATCGTGTTCAGGCTGATTTATGAGTAACCCCTGCGGCCACGGATTTGGTTGGGCGAGAGCGTTTTTCTCTCGGCTGAAAAGTTGGCGTTTGGAGATTTCGGGCCGATCTTCAGCTTGGCCATGGCGAGCGACAAAAACTACGACTTTGTCGTCATCGGCGGGGGCACGGCAGGGTTTGCGGCGGCCACGCGGGCGGTGAAGCTGGGGTTGCGCACGGCACTGGTTGAGGAGGCGCCGCTACTGGGAGGGCTGTGCATTCTCAACGGGTGCATGCCGACAAAGACGCTCATCGAGACCGGCAACCGCACCCGGGAGGCGCGCTACGCCCGCTGGTTTGGCATCCGGCTGCCGGAGGGTGAGCCGGCCGTGGAGATGAGCGCGGTGCGCAAGCGCAAACAACGACTCGTCGCGGAGTTCCGCGATTTTCGCGACAAGCAGCTCAATTCCGGCGGCTTTGACCTCATCCGCGGCCGCGCGCGTTTTCTTGGCCCGCAGGACCTCGAGGTGACCACCAGCGCTGGCGGCTGCGACCACCTGTTTGCGCGCACCACGTTGATTGCCACCGGTTCCTACCCGCTGCTGCCGGACCTCCCGGGGCTTGCCGACGTCCCCTATTGGCTCAGCCACGACGTGCTGGAGCTCGACGACCTCCCGGCCAGCGTCCTGATCATTGGCGGCGGCGCGGTCGGCATGGAGGTGGGGCATTTTTTTGAAGGCTCCGGCTGCAAGGTGACCATCCTGCATCGCGGCGCCCACCCGCTTTCCAACCTCGACGCCGACCTTGGCGGCGTGCTCGACAAGGTTTCGCGCGACCGCGGAATGAACATGGAAATGCGGGTGACAACCACCCGCGTGGAACGCTGTGACGGCGGGGTGCGCGTCCACTGGACCCGCGACGGGGAATCCCACACCTGCGAGGCGGAACAACTCCTCATCGCCACGGGCCGCGCCGCGCAGCTCGAACCGCTTAACTTGGAGGCCGCTGGCTTGTCGATGGACGGCGGGCGGCTCGCCGCGGACGCAACCACCGCCACGGCCATCCCGCACATCTTTGTCGCCGGGGACGCGTCAAGCCCGCGGCCGGTGGTCCACCTGGCCGCCATCCAGGGAGAAACCGCCGCAACCAACGCCGCTCGCTGGCTTGGCCGGGCCAATCCCCCCGAGCCGCTCAGCTACCGCACGGAGCTGATCTTCACCTGTATCTTCACCCAACCGGAGATCGGCCAGGCCGGCATGACCGCGGAGGAAGCCCGCCTCAGCGGCTTTGACCCGATTGTTGCCAGCTACCCCTATGCGGAGCACGGCAAGGCACAGGTCCACGGCGCCCACGAGGGGTTTGTCCGCCTTGTCGCCGACCGGCAAACCGGCCAACTGCTTGGCGGCGCGGTCGTTGGCCTGCGCGGCGTCGGGCTTATCCACCTCATCGTGGTGGCCCTGGCCGCCCGCATGACCGCCGCGGAATACGCCGCCGTGCCGCATTACCACCCGACGCTTGAGGAAATCTGGACCTACCCGGCGATGGAAATCGCCGAGCGCCTCGCCGAGCCACCCTAGTTCTTGGCCGGCGCCGGTGCGGCCGGCTCGCCGCCGCGCAGCAAGGCCTCAAAACGCTTTGTCCAATCGCTGGCGCGCCGGTGCTTCGGATAGTTTTCTAGCTGGGTGATCATCCGCAAGGCGGCTGCCTGCTGGTCACCGGCCTTGAAAAGGTCCTCCTCCATGGACCAAACCATTTCCGGATACTCGTCCGTACGGAACCGCTCAACCGCGGGGATCCGCCCATCCCCATGCTCGGGCTTTCTCCCTGCGCTCCAGTGCTCGGCCACCAAGACACTCTGGGCAATCCAACTCATCCACGCGTTGCGCAAATCCACGGTCTTCCCCGGCTTGCGCAGCGGCGGAAGGATCAACGTACCATAAACCTCCCCCAGGTTGATCGGGCTCAGCGGCCAGTCCTTAAGATCCAAGTCCCTCACCCCATAGCACTTGGCAAAAACCGTGCCGAGCACGGCCGCCTGCAGGACTTGTTGCTGGCCCTTGAGCGCCTCTGCATCCGTGAAAATCGCATCCACCGCCTTGCGCGCCTCGGCGGTCACCGCAGCCCGGTCTGATCCCGCTTCCGAGGCGTCCATGGTCAGCACCAGCCAGCGCAACTGGTGTTGCAGCGCCCGCGCCAGCCCGGGATCCGCCAGTTTCTCCTTCTCCGCCTTCTTCCAATCGCGGAATTCCACCGCCTTCTTCTGCTCCTCGGGAAACTGGACCTTCTCAACGCAGTTCAGATATAAGTCCAGCGCCCCATCGCCACTCGCCATCGCCGCGCGGAACGCCGTGCGCGCCACACCGAAACGCCCACGCTGCTCGCTTTCCGCCATCTTGCGCAGCTTCTCCAACTTGTCTAACAACGCCTCGCGGTCCCCGGTTGCCAGAGGATCGGCCAGCGCCGGTGCGGCGGGCAGGAGGAGCAAAACGGCGCAGGCGAGGGTCTTCGGGTTCATGCGTAGCATCAAGGTCCTAACACACTTGCCGCTTTCCCGGCACGGGGCAACCCCGCAGTTGGCGGCAGTTGGCGCCGCGTCCGCCGCGCCTTGACATCGGCCGAGGGGCTTTCATCCTGCGCGCCATGCGCATTCTCACCGGCCTGCAACCAAGCGGCAAGCTCCACGTTGGCAACTACTTTGGCGCCATGGAGCCGGCCGTGCGGCTGCAGGAAAAGGGCGATGCCTTCTATTTCATCGCCAGCTACCACGCGATGACCAGCGTGACCAAGCCGGCCGAGCTCCGGGCTAACATTCACGAACTGGCAGTCGACTTCCTCGCCTGCGGGCTCGACCCGGCCAAGGCGGTGTTCTTCCGCCAGCACGACGTTCCGGAAGTCAATGAGTTGGCGTGGATCCTCTCCACCGTGTGCCCGATGGGGTTGTTGGACCGCTGCCACTCCTACAAGGACAAGACGGCGCGCGGCATCGCGGCCAACCACGCGCTGTTTGCCTATCCGGTGCTCATGGCGGCGGACATCTTGCTCTATGACACGGCGGTGGTACCTGTCGGCAAGGACCAGAAACAGCACCTTGAGGTGGCGCGCGATCTGGCGGTGAAACTCAACGAGGCCTTTGGCGAGGGCACGGTGATGGTCCCCGAGCCAATGATCCGCGAGGAAACCGCCATCGTCCCGGGCCTCGACGGCCAGAAAATGAGCAAAAGCTACGGCAACACGCTGCCAATCTTCGGCGAGGAAAAAGCCCTGCGGAAGCTCATCATGCGCATCGTGACGGACTCGACCCCCGTCGAGGACCCCAAGCCAACCGAGGGATCCACCCTGCTTGCGCTGCACAAGCTCTTCGCCAATTCCTCAGAGCAGCAACGGATCCTCGATGACTACCGGGCCGGCGGCTGCGGCTATGGCGAGTTCAAGAACCGCCTCTGGGAAGCCTACTGGGAGTACTTC
>JBILQA010000013.1:0-20084 GCA_044373535.1 Akkermansiaceae bacterium
GCTCGAAGTGGATGTCAGACGCCTTCTCACGAATCGCCTGATAGAGCACCAGGTCAACATAGCGGATGATCGGCGCGGAGTTCGCCTCAGCCTCGATGTCCGCCATGTTCACGTCGCCGGCCACCCCCACCTCGAGCTGCTTGAGCAGCTCCTCCATCGCCTTGCCCTCGCCGCCGTAACACTCGTTGATCTTCTTCTCAACCAGGTAGTCGGGCGCCACCGCGACGATGATCTCCTTGCCCAGGGCAAAGCGCAGGTCCTCCGCGGTTTGCGGATTGAGCGGATCGACCAAAACCACCTGCAGACCTTCCGCCGTGAAGTTCACCGGCAGTGCCCCGTGCAGGCGCGCCATCCCGGCTGGCACCAGGGCTAACAACTCGGCCGGCGGCGTCCAGCGCGTTAGATCAATCAAGTCCGCGCTGAGCTCGCTGGCGACGATGGCCCACAAGTCGTCGGGCGTGGAGATGATTTGGAAATCGGCGAGAATCTGCGGCAGCACCTTGCCGCTATTGAGGATTTCCGCGCGGATGTCCTCGGCGAGGCCGCGGTCGACCATCCCGCGGCTGGTGAACAGTTCGATGACTTGATTGTTATCCATGCTACTTCGGAAAATGGTTGGGGGGATCAATCGAGGTCGGACATGGTCACGTGGATGACCTCCGACGCGGTTGTTAGCCCGGAGAGCACCTTGCGGATCCCGTCCTCGCGCAACGAGCGCATTCCGAGCTCGCGGGCGCGCTTGCGCAGTTGGCCCGTCGAGAGGTTCTCGTTGATCATGTGGCGCACCTCGTCGTCGATTTCGAAGATCTCGAAAATCCCCATGCGTCCCTTGTAGCCGGTGTCGCGGCACTTCTCGCAGCCCTTGGCGGCGAAGATCGTGGCCGTCGACATGCGCGCGTTGTCCAGGCGCAGCGCACGCAGCTCCTTGTCGGTGAGCACCGAGGGCACCTTGCACGCCGGGCAGAGCTTGCGCACGAGGCGCTGGGCGACCACTGCGCGCACGGCGGAGGCGATCAGGAAGCGCTTGATGCCGATGTCGGCCAAGCGCGCCACTGCGCTTGGCGCGTCGTTGGTGTGCAGCGTCGAGAACACCAAGTGTCCGGTGAGTGAGGCGTTGATGGCGATGTTGGCCGTCTCCGCATCGCGGATTTCGCCGAGCATGATGATGTTGGGAGCCTGGCGCAGCATCGCGCGCAGCGCCGCGGCGAAGGTCATGCCGATGTCGGTCTTGACCATCACCTGGTTGATGCCGGGCATCTCGTACTCCACCGGGTCCTCCACGGTGATGATCTTCTTGTCCGGCCGGTTGATGACGTTGAGGCACGCGTAAAGGGTCGTCGTCTTCCCGGAGCCGGTCGGCCCGGTGACCAAAATGATCCCGTCGGGCATCCCAAGGAACTTGTTGAACAATTCCTGGTCGTCGGAAAAGAACCCCAGCTCGGGCAAGCCGAGCACCAGCGAGGACTTGTCGAGAATCCGCATCACGATGCTCTCACCGTGGTTGCTGGGCACCGAGGAAACCCGCAGGTCAACCTCCTTGCCCGCCACCTTGATCTGGATCCGGCCATCCTGCGGCAGGCGCTTTTCCGCGATACTCATCGTGCCGCTCATCACCTTGAGCCGCGCGATGATCGGCGGCAGCAGCTTCTTCGGGTGGCTGTCAGCCTCAATGAGGCGGCCGTCAACCCGGTAGCGGATGCGCACCGTCGTCTCTAACGGCTCAATGTGGATGTCGCTCGCGCGCATCTTGAAGGCCTCCATGAGGATGCCGTAGACCATGCGGATGATCGGCGCATCGCCAACCTCGGTTTCGCCATCCGCCCCGTCGCCGCCAACCTGGATCTGATCATCCGCCATCGCGGTGGCCTTCTCCTCCTCGCCGCCATAGTTCTGGCGAATCAAGGCGCGGATCGCCGCAGGCGTCGCGCAGACCGTGTTGACCTCCCGGTTGAGGACGTGCGGCAGCGTGTCAAGTGACTCGAAGTCAAGCGGATCGGCAACCGCCACAGTCAGGTAGATGCCGTCGTCGGCCACCGGGACGACCCGGAAGCGCCGCGCGACGTCCTCGGGAACCAGCGCAAAGACGTCCGGCGCAATCGGCGTGTGCTCAAGATCAATGAAACTTGTCCCCGCATTGCTCGCCAAAACCTGCGCCACGCTCTCCTGCAGCACCTCGCCACTGGCAAAAAGATGCTCCAGCACCGTCTCGTTGTTGCGCAGGCGCCCCTGGGCCGCGCGGACCTGCTCAGCAGTGAGCGTGCCGGACTCTAGCAACAACTCGATCAGATAGGATTCGTTGGAAAACACGGTTGGGATGGGACGTGGATGGGGTTTCTAGCAGCCATGCCGCATTGCGCATCCAAACGCGGCAGGTATCAAGGTGGTCAACTGATCCAGCCGTGTCAACCTGCCTCACCAGCGGTGGTGTGAAATACCCGCCGGCTGGCCGTGGTTGGCCCCCGGAGCGCTGGAATGCCCCCCGCACAGGCGCCCTCAGAGGCGGATCGCGAGCTTGCGCTCCTTGATGACGGGCAGCTCCTTTTGCCGCGCGTGGTTGCTGCGGCGGTGCACGGAAACGAGCACCCCGATGACCAACATGGTGAAAACCAGGTTGGAGCCGCCGTAGCTAACAAGCGGCAGCGGCAGCCCGGTGTTGGGCAGCACCGCGGTGGTCACGCCGATGTTGAGGATGGCCGGGAAGATGATCGCGCAGGTGGCTCCGGCGCCTAACAGGCGGCCGAAGTGGTCCGGGGCATTGATTGAAATGAGCATGCCGAAGACGGCGATGAGCACGTAGCAGAGCACGCAGCCAAGCGCAAACCAGAGGCCAAGCTCCTCGCCGATCATCGGGAAGATGAAGTCGGTGTGGGCAAATGGCAGGTAGCCGTGTTTTTCCGCGCCATTTCCCAGGCCAAGCCCGTTGAGCCCGCCGTTACCGAAGGCGAGCAGGCCGCGCCACTGCTGGAAGCCCATCCCCTGCTTGTTAGCCTCGAGGTCCTGATAGGCCATGATCCGGCCCATCCGGTGGGGGTCGGACATGACGAAGAAGACAAACGCGCCGGCGCCGCCAAGCGCGGCGGGCACCAGGTAAAGCAGGCGCGTGCCGGCAATGATGAGCATGCAGAAGCCGGCGGCCCCAAGTGCCACTGCCGTACCCATGTCCTTTTCAAAGAAGATCAAGGCGATCGGAAGTCCAAGCAGGGCGCTGGGGATGACAAACCCGCGCATGAAGCGCCGCGTCTCGGCCTGATACTGGGCAAACCACGCCGCCAGGGCGACGACCATGGCGAGCTTGGCGGTTTCAGACGGCTGCACCTGTCCAAGAATCGGCAAGCGGATCCAGCGGACCTCGCCGTTGCGCTCAAGCCCCATGGGCGTGTAGCACAGCGCCAGCATCACGCAGCTGCCGATAAAAATCGGCAGCCAGAACCTCTTGAGCAAGCGGTAGTCAGCAAGCGCCAGCAGCGCCGCCATGGCCACCCCGATGGTTACTGCCACGACCTGGCGCTTCAACAAGGCGTACTCCTGCCCCTCCTCGGTCCAGATGCTCGTGCTGGCAAGCATCACCAGCCCGATGCCGACTAGGGCGGCAACGGCTAACATGATGAAGTGGGCGCTGCGGTTGGCCATGGTTTCCCGGGAGTGTTAGCGCGCTGCGGGCAGCTTGAGGCTCATGCCGAGCTTAAGCTTTTTCGCATCGCTGATGCCATTGGCCTTCATGAGTTCGTCGGCGCTCACCTTGTACTTCGTGGCGATGCCCCAGAGCGTGTCGCCACTAACCACAACGTGTGCGGCTGGTGCGCGCCCCACAGGGGTGGCGGCACCTTCGTTGACCACGATCGCGCGCGGCGGTACCGGCGCGGTGCCAGCCGGGTGGGCGACGGGAGGCGCTGCCACCGGAGAGACCACCGCAGGGGCGGCGGCAGTGGGGTTGCCAGCGAGGGCTTCGACGTTGCCGCGCTCGGTGCTGGTTTGGCCGTTGCTGCGGATCTGTTGCATGGCGGCGGGCTCGAGGGCAACGATGCGCCGACCGGGCATTTTAAGGATGCGCCCGGATCGCAGCGGGATGTTGTCGTTGATGCGCCGGAGGTCCTCCTCGGCGACGCCGCGTGCCGAGGCGATGCGCGAGTACGTGTCTCCGGTTTGCACCATGTAGGGTTGATCGCCTTCGCGCAGGATCGGCAGGCGCTCAAGGCCCGGCTCCTGGGGCGCAGGGTCAAGCGCTGCCGGTTGCGCCGCGACCACGGTCGCCTCGCTCGCTTGGCCCGCGAGGAAGTTCTTGTGGAAGAAATACCCGCTGATGGCCACGATGTGAATGAGCAGAATGACAAGCAGCGCGCGGCCGACACTCAAGTTAGGCTCATCGGCCTCGAGGTGGGCCGCCGGGCTTGCGGCTGCTGCAACCCGCTGTTTGCGCCGGGCCATGTGGGCGTGGAGCAGACGGAAGCGGGCCTTCTTGGGAACGCGTTTGGTCTGGAGCTGGGATGCTTTCATGGATTGCAGTGGGTGGAATTACTTGAGATCGAGAACAAGGGAGCAAAACGCGTCGCCGCGGTCTTCGTAGCCGTTAAACATGTCAAACGACGAGGTGCCCGGCGAAAACAGGATCGTATCACCGCGCCGGGCTTGGCTGCTGGCGTTCCTCACGGCCTCCGCCAAGGTCGCAACCCGCAGCGCCGGGGTGACCTCGCCGAAAACTTCGGCAAGCTTGCCGCCGATCTGCCCGAAGGTGACCGCGGCCCTAACATTCCGTTGGAGTGCCGGCAGCAACGGGCGATAGTCGAGGCCCTTCTCCTTGCCGCCGGCAATGAGGACGACCGGGCGGGTCTGCGAGCGCAGAGCGCTTTCGAGCGCGTGGAGGTTGGTCGCCTTGGAGTCGTTGATGAACTCGACACCGTCAAGGGTGCGGACAAGTTCACAGCGGTGGCGCGGCGGCGCGTAGGCAGCCAGAGCGGAGGCGACGACCTCGGGAGTGATGCCAAACTCGGCAACGGCGGCCATGGCGGCCATGAGGTTCTCGGCGTTGTGCAGGCCGCGCAGCTTGGTGGCGGTCATGTCGAGCACCGCCACTCCTTGGTGGAAAATCGTCGTGCCGTCGGAGCGATAGTCCGCCGGGCGCTCCTCGGTGGTGAAGGTGACCCGCTTGGCTGTTAGTTCGCCAAGTTCCTCTCCCGCGCGCAGCACTGCGGTATCATGTGCGGTCTGGTTGGTGAAGATGCGCAGCTTGGCGGCAAAGTACTCCTCGACGCTGCGGTAGCGGTCCATGTGGTCGGGCGCGAAGTTGAGCCACACGGCCACCGTGGGATGCAGCCGCGAGAGGGTCTCGAGCTGGAACGAGCTGAGCTCAAGTGAGACCGCATCCGGCGCGCGGCCATCGAGGACCACCTCGGCAAACGGCGGGCCGTAGTTGCCGCAGGCCGCCGTGCGCATCCCCGCCGCGGCAAAGATCCGCTGCACCACCTCGGTGGTCGTCGTCTTGCCATTGGTACCGGTGATTCCAACAATTCTGCCGGCATAGAAGCGCGCCGCCAGTTCGACCTCACCGAGCAACTCGCCCGCATTGGCCGCGTACCCCTGGACAAACTCTCCGCCGGTCTCAATCCCCGGGCTAACCACGACAAAATCCGCCCGGCTCGCCAGCCCGCTGGCGACGTCCGCATGCGGATAGATCGCGATGCCTGCGTCGATGCCCGCAAAGGCCGCCTCGCCACCCGCGTCATGCACGCTGACATGCGCGCCATGGTGGCGGGCAAGGCGCGCCGCGGCGCGACCGCTGCGGCCAGCACCCAGGACAATCACGGTTTTCCCCTTAAGATCCATGTGGTTAGACAATTTTGAGCAGCGCCAGCCCGAAGAGGGCCAGCACCACGGAGAGGATCCAGAAGCGGATGATCACCTGGCTCTCGTGCCAGCCGCGCAGCTCAAAGTGGTGGTGGATGGGCGACATGGCGAAGATCCGCTTGCCGCGCAGCTTGAAGCTGCCGACCTGCAGGATCACCGAGAGGGCCTCCATGACAAACACCCCGCCGATGATCACTAGCAGCAACTCCTGTTTGACGCAGATGGCCGCCGTGCCCAGCGCGCCGCCAATCGCCAGCGATCCGGTGTCACCCATGAACATCTTCGCCGGATGGCAGTTGAACCACAAAAACCCGAAGCTCGCTCCCACCAAGGCTAACAGGACCACCGAGAGCTCCCCGACAAACCGGTTGTGCGGAATGACCAAGTACTCCACCGACATCCAGTAGTGGCCTGCTAGATAGGCCAGCCCGGCATACGCCAGCCCCACGCTGATGGTGCAGCCGGTGGCCAGGCCGTCGAGCCCGTCAGTTAGATTCACCGCGTTCGAGCATCCGACGATGATCAGGGCGAAGAACGGGATAATGAAGATGCCCAGATCCAGCAGCGGGGTCTTGAAAAGCGGGAAGCTGATGGCGCTGACCGGCATCGGGTCAGGCCCGAGGCGGTAGCCGGGAACGTAGCCAAGGTCGCTGATGATTTTCGCCGTGGCGCCATGGCCGGAGATCTCAATTTTGAAATACATGAAGGTGCCCGCGACGACGGCGATGGCCACCTGCCAGAAGAGCTTCGCGCGGGCATTGATGCCAGCCGAGCTCTTCTCGCGGATCTTCTTGTAGTCGTCGCAGAAGCCCAACAATCCAAGTGCGGTCATCGTGCAAGTGGTGACGACGACGAAGGGGTTGAGCAGGCGGGCGCAGAACAGCAGGGCTAACAACACGCTGGCAACGATGAGGACGCCGCCCATCGTGGGAGTGCCGGCCTTCTTGCCGTGGAGCTCGTGGAGCTTGTGGACTTCCGCGGCGCTGCGGATGGGTTGGCCGATTTTCAGCGAGATGAGCTTGCGAATGACCCAGGGGCCGGCGGCGAGGCTAACAAAGAAGGCCATCAGGAATGCCAGCGCGGCGCGCACGGTGATATAGCCCAGCAGGTTGAGGAACGAGAACTGGTGCGCCCAGCCATGGACACCTGCGGTATTTTCCGCCTCGAGAGCGGCGTTCCACCAATCGTAGATAGCAAAAAGCATGGTTAGTTCTCTGGAAAGACTTGGTTCATGATGCGCTCCATGGCGCTGCTGCGGCTGCCCTTGAAGAGCACGGCATCGCCTTCCTGGCAGTGGGCGCGGAGCCACTCGGCGACGCCTTGCTGGTCGGAGAAATGTTCCACGTTGCCGTGTGCGTCGGCGACGCCTGCGGCGATATCGCGCGCCAGGGTGCCGACGGCGGCCACGAGGATGCCACGCTCTGCGGCGATGCGGCCGACGCGGCGATGCCCCTCGGTGGCGTGGATGCCGAGTTCGGCCATGTCACCAAGAACCGCGATGTGTTTTTGACCAGGGCGCAAGGGATGCTCGGCCAAGGTTTCCAAGGCGGCGGCCATGGAGTCGGGATTGGCGTTGTAGGTGTCGTCGTAGACGGCGATGCCGCGGGCATTGAAGCGGCGCAGGCGGCCGCTCCCCGGGGCGGCGGATTGGAGGCCAGCGGCGATTTCGTCCAACCCGAGGCCAAGCACGTGGCCGGCGCAGGCGGCGAGCAAGGCGTTGGCCACCATGTGGCGGCCACTGACCATGAGCTGGACGCGGGCGCGGGCGGAGTTTTCGCCGACGAGATCAAAGGCAGTGCCGGTTTCCGTGCCGCAGAGGTTTTCCGCGCGGATGATGCCGCGGCCGTTGCCGACGCAGAGGACCCTTGCGCGCGTCCGCTGGCGGAAATACTCCACAAAGTCACAGCCGGCGGAGAGGATCAGCGTGCCATCCTCGGGAAGGGCGCGGGCCAGGGCGCCCTTTTCCTCGGCGATTCCCTCACGGGATCCAAGAAACTCGATGTGGGCGGTGCCGATGTTGGTGATGATGCCGATCTTGGGCTTGGCGATCTCACACAGCGGCGCGATCTCGCCCGGGTGGTTCATCCCCATTTCCCAGACCGCCGCGGTGTGGCTCGCCTCGGTGGCCAGCACCGTGAGAGGTAAGCCGATATGGTTGTTTAGGTTGCCGCGGGTGGCATTGACCTGGAAGCGCTGCCCGAGAACGGCCGCGGTGAATTCCTTGGTGGAGGTCTTGCCATTCGATCCGGTGATCGCAACGACGGGCAGGTCCAAGGTGTCGCGATACCAATAGGCGAGGCGCTGCAGGGCCAGCAGGGTGTCGTTTACGCGCAGGACGGCGGCTCCTTTGGCATCAAGCCCATCGGGCCAATGGTCAACGACCAGCGCGGCGGCGCCCGCGTCCAACGCATGACGCAAGAATTCATGCCCATCAAAGCGCTCGCCGCGCAGCGCAAAGTACGCCGCGCCGCGCGCGAGCGTGCGCGTGTCGGTCGAGACGCTTTCCACCGAGATCCCGCCGGCCCCGGCAAGCTTCTCCGCACCAATCGCCCCCGCCAGGGCCTCGGCATCGACCCGCTTCATCGGCGTGGGCTCCTTTCCGGCATCTCGCGCTCGGGTTTATCGCGCAGCGCCCGGCGCGCCTCCTCGCGGTCGTCAAAGTGAATCCGGCGGCTGCCGAAATCCTGGTAATTCTCGTGGCCTTTGCCGGCGATGAGGACGATGTCCCCCGGAGCGGCGGCATGGATGGCCATGCGGATCGCCTCGCGCCGGTCGGCAATCGTGCGGGTTGGCACGCCGCCGATGCCGGCCTCCACTTCGCGCAAAATCGCCTCCGGATCCTCCGTCCGCGGGTTGTCGGAAGTGATCAAGCACGCGTCGCTGTGGCGTGCCGCCGCGGCGGCCATGAGCGGGCGTTTGCCGCGGTCACGGTCGCCACCGCAGCCGAAGACCGTCACCAGACGCTCGGGTTCGAGCTCGCGCAGGGTGCGGCACGCATTTTCCAGCGCATCCGGGGTGTGGGCGTAGTCGACAAAAACCGTCACGCCATCGCGGGTGCCGACGTTTTCCATCCGGCCGGGGACCTGCGGGGCGTCGGCGAGCGCCGCGACCGCCTCGCGCATCGAAATACCAATCGCCTGCGCCGCACCCAGCGCCGCAAGCATGTTGTAAACGTTGAAGCGCCCAATCAGCGAGCTGCGTACCAGAAAGGTCTTCCCCTTGGTCGCCAACTCAAACTCGGTGCCCCGCGGCGACTGGCGGATGTTGTTGGCGCGCAAATCACTATGGACACCCATGCCAAACTTCAGCAGGGCCATGCGTCCCTCCATCCGCTCGATGACGAGCTTCCCGTAGGCGTCGTCCGCATTCACCACCGCCACCGGCTTCTTGCCCCGTGGATCGATGGCAAGTTGCTCAAAGAGCGCGAGTTTCGCCTCAAAATAGCGCTCCATCGTCTGATGGTAGTCGAGGTGGTCCTGGGTCAGGTTGGTGAACACCGCAGCGTCCCAATCAACCGCCTCAGCACGCTGCTGGTCAATGCCATGGGACGACACCTCCATGGCCACCGCGCGGCAGCCATGGTCAGCCATGCGCCCGAGCAGCGCTTGCAGCGCATCGGCGGCCGGCGTCGTGTGGGTGGCTTCCTCGACCTTCTCGCCGTCATCGACGCGGATCGTCCCCAACAGGCCCGCGCGGTGCAGGGACTTCTTTAAAATCGCATGCAGCAGAAACGTCGTTGTCGTCTTGCCGTTGGTTCCGGTCACCCCGACGATCTTCATTCTTCCCGACGGATGGCCAAAAAATGCCGCCGCCACGCGCCCGAGCGCCTTGCGCGTGTCGGCCACGTGGATCCATGTCACCTCTGCCGAGTGCTCAACCGGTGCTCGTTCCGCGATGATCGCGACGGCCCCCGCGGCGATCGCCGCAGCAATGTGGTCGTGACCATCGCTCAGCCCGCCGCGCACCGCGACAAACAAGCCGCCTGGCTGGACATTCCGGCTGTCCGCGGAAATACCCGCAATCTCACGGTCAAGGGGACCGGAAATGACAGGGCGTAGCAGCGGGGCAGTGAGGTCGCGGAGATTCATCTAGGGAACTAACACAGGTTCAGCGCGTCGCCAGCGGCTTGTTGGGCACGATCGGCTCGGTTGGCTGAAGGTTCATCGCGGCAGCCACGCGGCCGCCGATCTTGGCAAAAACTGGCGCAGCGATGGTTCCGCCGTAGCGGGTCACCTCGTTGGTCTGCGGGTCGTCAATGACGACGACCATGACAAAAGCTGGATCCTCGGCGGGAACCATGCCGGCAAACGACACGGTATAGCGGCCAGCCAGATAGCCATGGCCGTTGGGATTGTGCTTCACCGCCGTGCCGGTCTTGCCGCCTTCGGTGTAGCCGGGGATATCGGCCAAGGTTGCGGTGCCGCCGGGTTCGACTACCTTCACCATGGCCCGGCGCATCTGTTCAGAGGTCTTTTCGCTCATCACCTGGCTGCGCACCACGGGACTGAATTCCTCCACCACCGTCCCATCGCTGGTCATCACCTTGGAGACAATCCGCGGCTTCATCAGCTTGCCGCCATTGGCGATCGCCGCATACGCCGCGGTCATCTGCAGTGGCGACACGCTCACCGCGTAACCGTAGGAAACCCGTGAATAGTCCACCGCATTGCCCGTGTCGCGCATCACCCCGGCGCTCTCGCCCGCCAACTCAATGCCGCTGCGCTGGCCAAATCCATAGAGCCCGGCGTACTTGAAGAACCGCTCGTGGCCAAGCTGGCGGGCAAGCTTATAGGCGCCCACGTTGCTGGATTTTTGCAGGATGCCCTCGACGCTGAGCATCCCGTACGGGTGGTGGTCGGGAACGGTCACCCCTCCCTCACTGTAAAGCCCATTGTGGCAAAAGATCATCGTTTCCGGGCGCACCAGCTTTTCCTCAAGCGCGGCGGCGGCCGCCACAGCCTTGAACGTCGAGCCGGGTTCATAGCTCGCCTGGACGGCGAAGTTGAGGCTGGCCTCGTCAAGATGCTCACGGACATTGAGGTCAAAGTGCGGGCGGTTGGCCATGGCGAGGATATCGCCGGTTTTCGGGTCCATGATGATCACCGAGGCCTTCGCCGCCTTGTAGGTGACCATGGCGGCATCCAGCTCTTCCTCAACGATTGTCTGAACCCCCATGTCCAGAGTGAGTTGGACATCCAAGCCACCCTTTGGGGGCATCAGTGTGCCGGTGTGGGCGGCCATCAGGAAGCCACGTGGATCACGCTTGAGGACGCGATAGCCGTCGCGCCCACTCAGGTAGGGGTTCATGCTGGCCTCAATGCCAAAGCGGCCGACGCCGTCGGTGCTGAAGCCCACTACGTGGACGGCAGCCATCGGCGCCGTGTAATAACGCCGCAAGGCCTTCTCAAAGCGGAACCCTTGGATCCGGTGTTCCTGCACGAGTTGCTCGAGCTTTTCCGCGTCATCCTCGGCGAGGTCCTTGACCAGCGTCAGGTCCATTTGGTCAGTGCCCTCGATCATCGCGCGCAACTCCTCGGGCCTCAGGCCCATCGGGCGCGCCAGCACATCCACGGCGTAGGCGAGGTGGTTCTCCACGATCTCGGTGGAATCGAGCTGATCCATGATTTCGCGCCGGCGCTTGGCGAGCCGGCGCTCGCGCGACGACTCATCAAGCCGCAGCCAGTCCTCCTCAAGGTGAGCTTTCTGGTATGCCAGCCCTTTGGCCACGATCCGCGGATCCCGAAGATGGTACTTATCGACCATCACGCTGGTGACGGGGATATTCTTGGCAAGGATTTCCTCGTGGCGGTCAACGATGAACCCGCGCCGCGCCGGGATCGTGAGCTTGCGGCTGTAGGAACGATCAGCCTTGTCCGCGTAATGCTTGCGGTCAGTGATTTGCAAGTGGATCAGGCGCACCGAGAGCGCACTCAAGCCGGTGACCAAGAATAGGCACACGACAAGGGCACGAAGATGGACCGAACTTTTCATGTTATGGCTGCGCGAGCGCCACGGCGCTCGGGGCCGCAGAGTCGGGGACGACCGATTCGACGGCGTTGGCCGGAATGGCGGTCAATGAGGATCCGTTTTGGCGTAGTTGATCCCGAATCGCGTAGCGATTGGTCAACTGGTCGACGCGCATTTCAGCCGTCTTGATATCCATCTCGTGCTTGGCGATGCGGTCCTCGACGTTTTCGATTTCCCGCGCGGTCTCGATCTGGCGGTTCTTCAGATAGGCGAAGAAAACCCCGCCGGAGACCATGATGATGGCAGCGATGGCGATCACGAAAACGCCGAACGAGCCGAGGTTTTCATTGGTGCGGCGGCGGTTACTCATAGGACGGTTGGGTTGGCGAGGCGTTCGGCGACACGCAGCTTGGCACTGCGCGAGCGTGGGTTGCGGGATGTTTCGGTGGCGGCGGCGATGATTGGCTTGCGTGTGACGGCGCGGAACCAGTGCTCCGGGTTGGGCCGTGGTTCGGGCCACTCGCGCCGGTCAAGCCAGGCGGCGGTGGTACGCTGCATCCAGCGCTTCACGATGCGGTCCTCCAAGCTGTGGAACGAGATGACCAACAATCGGCCACCCGGACGCAGCAACTTCGGCGCAATCTCAAGGGCGCGCTCAAGGGCACCCAGTTCGTCATTGGCTGCCATCCGGACGGCCTGGAAAACGCGAGTGGCCGGATGAATCCGGCCGCCTTTCGGAGAGACCGCCTCGATGCAGGCGGCAAGTTCCCGAGTCGTTTGGAAGGGGCAATCACCGCGTCGCTGGATGATCGCCCGGGCGAGTTTTCTGGCCGCTTTTTCCTCTCCGTAATCGCGGAAAATCCGCACCAGATCATCCTCCTCCCAGGTGTTGACGATGTCCGCCGCGCGGTGCGGCGAACTTGGCCCCATGCGCATGTCGAGCGGTCCATCGCGCATGAAGGAAAATCCACGCTCGGCGGCATCCAATTGCCGCGAGGAGACGCCAAGGTCCATGAGCCAACCGTCCACTTCCCCGATCCCCGCGCCGGCCAGCAAGGTGTCCGCCTCGCCGAAATTCCCCTGCAAGGCGCGGAACTTCTCGCCAAATCCACTCAGGCGCCGGCCGGCGTGCTCAAGCGCTTCGGGATCGCGGTCAATCCCAATGACTTGAGCGCCCGCCTCAAGGAATGTTGCGGAGTGGCCGCCGCCGCCAAGGGTGCCGTCCACGATCACCTTGCCCGCGTCAGCGGCCATCTGCGCGAGCACCTCGTCGCGCAGCACAGGAATATGGTAACCTCCAGAAAATGAGGCGCTTGACTCGGAAAACAGCCGCAGCGCGCCCGTCCCATGGGTACGCTCAAGCCCGGCCACCGAGCATCCCGCCGCACTGGCGCTCCCGGAGGCGCCGGCAAACGATAGCCCAAGGGCCCGCGATGGCAGCAGAGCGCTCGTCCCATGAGCCACCCCGCGACCAGCCAGAAAAATTTGCGGCACGCGGCGAGCCACCCAGCGGGCGGCGCGGCCCAGCGGGCGGCGCGAAATCGATGCCACCTTGGCCCACCGGCCCCGGAACGCGGGTCCAAACCCGCCGCCCAGCGGCCAAGTAGCTGGGCCGGGATGACCCGCCGCTGCCAAAGTTGGAAAATTCACCACCATGCGCGTGTGCGGAGATTAGAAAATATCCAGGTCAGCGTTGAGTTCGTCGGTCTCGGCGGCCTCGATGGAGGCCATCATGTTGAAGTTGTCGACGTTCCAGATCTCGAAATAGGTTCCGCGGCCTGCCAGGACTACCGGCATATCGGCCTCCAGTTGAGCCGCTTGGCTCCACTCCCGCGGCACCAGGAGCTTCCCTTGGGGGTTCACGCTCGCCTCCACGCAATTAAGCGCCAAGCGCCCGAGAAGCTTGCGCTTCTGCGCTTGGTTCAGACCCCCGTGAGCCTCCACATCAGCCACCCGCTGGCTGTACTCCGCCTCAGTCAACACCTTGACCACAGGAAGCTTATAGCTCTCGGAAAGGAGCAGGTGGAGCTGCTCCCCAGATGCCGGGCGCCACTCAGGCGGGACGGCGACCCGGTTTTTCGGGTCCATCTTGTAGTCTTTACGACCTTTGAGAGATGGAAGAGAGGATGGCATTCGGGAGCGCGCAAGTTCGCTGCAGTGCACTGGAGTTCACCAAAGCGCACCAAATGGGTCAATAAAAAGTTTCCAAGTACACCAAAGATCCGCCCCCCGGCTGCGGGCACTCCCGCCCCACTCCACCAATGAAAACCTCTCCCCGGAGGACCCCCCGCCCCGTTTCGGTGGCTTTGGGGAGCGCGCGTGGCGCCGGCGGTTTTTCAAAAAAACCACCCGTGCGCTGGGGGATCCTGCCGCAGGCCGGCCGCAACCTCGGCCAGCAATGCTCAAAAGCGGGTGGTTTTTTAAAAACCGGTCACATGACCCACTCATTCCTAAGGGTGTCAGCCCATCTGGATGGCCATGGCGTGGGGACCAAAGCTAGGTCCCGTTTTCTGGAGATTTAGAGCACGCGCGAGAAATGCGCGCTTCATGTGGAGCTTATGTTGCTCCAAACTTAGGACCGTCTCCGCCAAGCGCCATTTTCCCATCTCAATGAACCCTGCCGATCTCGCCGCCCACGCCGCCCACGCCGCCGCCCCGCCGGCCGGGCTAAAGCCCGCCCTGCGAGCCCTTTGGCTTGTCAAAGCGGGCCGCTGGGACGACGCGCATGACCTCTGCCAAGACCTTCCCGACCCAGCTGGCGCATGGATCCACGCCTACCTGCACCGCCACGAGGGCGATCTGGCCAATGCCCGCTATTGGTACGGGCGCGCCGGCAAGCCAGCCCCGGCCCGGGACTTCTCACTTGATGACGAGTGGCTTGCCCTTGCCGAGGCACTCGATGCCTGAGTCATCCGTCCGTGTGTGGGTGAACTTTCTGGTTCCTTCAGCGCCGCTCGCGGCTATGCTCCGGCCATGGAGTTGGACCTGATCGATGTTCATTTCGACCTGCAGGCGGTCAAGCCGCGCGAGATCGAAGAGGCTCTTGAGGATCCTTTCGCGCTGAGGTTCTTACCGGATTCCGACCGCGGCGAGGTGCGCTACTACGCCCTGGGCCGCACCATTGGCGACCGCTATCTGTTTCTGGCCTTCTGGACCGATGGCAAATCCATCCGGCCGATTGCCGCGCGCGACATGACCGATGCCGAGCAGCGCTTCTACGACCGCAAGTACGCGCAAATCAAGTAAACCAAGATGACCGCCATCCGCACCTGGGCCGAGATCCCCGCCTTCTCCGATGAGATCCAGGAAGCCATTTTCTGGTCCACCCACGAGCTCGACGCGCGGCTGATGAATGCCTCGTTGCACGAGCCTGACTCGCGGGAGTCGACCACCATCACCCTGCGCTTCGATCCCCGCATGCTCTCCCGCATCAAGCGCATCGCCCGCTCGCGCTTCCTTAATTACCAATCCATGATGAAGCAGTGGCTGGCTGAGCGGGTGGAGGCGGAAATCGGCAAGCTCTAGTATGCGCCTGCCTTCTCAGCCGAAAATCTGGTTTGCCGGGTTCTGCCTCTGGTTCCTCACTTTGTGGATCCTCTCCTCCGGCCCGATCACGATCAAAACCGGCTTTGAAATCCCCCACTTCGACAAAATCGCCCATTTCGGTTACTTTTTCGGGGGGTCGGGCCTGCTCCACGCCACCTTGTTTCTCGGCACCGCCCTGAGCAACCGCAACCGCTACATCCTCGTCGTCGCTATTTTGGCCTCCATTGGAGTCCTCGACGAATGGCACCAATCATGGGTTCCCCAACGCAGCGGCAACGATCCTTGGGACTGGCTTGCCGACCTTCTCGGTGCCGCCGCTGGGGGCTTGGTCTTCTTCCGCTGCCGCCGCTGGTGGCGGACCTAACATTTTCGCTGCGGTTTTTCTTCAATCCTTGGCGGGAATCGCGCAGCTTGCGCGCATGGCAATCGTTCTTGGTTTGGACTCTAGTACTCAGTCGCTCTCGGCCCTGCTTCTCGACACCGCAGCGGGGGTGGTGCTCGCCGATGAGTCGGTGAATTTTGGCGGCGAGCTCGCACAGTACCACGCGCCGTCGGGATTCATCCCTGGCGGAGCCAATGGCGAGGTCCACGCCGATCCACGGATGTGGCTTGATGCTCTTGACCTTGTCTTTGAAAAGCTGGTCGCCGGGGGGGCGCCGCTTGGCCAGGTTGAGGCGATTTCAGTTTCAGGCCAGCAACATGGCACCGTCTACCTAGGCGGCGAGTTTGCAGGCCGTCTCGCTGGTCTTGACGCCCACCAATCGCTCGCCACGCAGATCGCACCTGCGCTGACCCGCGCCACCTCGCCGATCTGGATGGACACCTCAACCGGCCGCGAGTGCCGCGAAATCGCCGCCGCCGCCGGCGGCAACGACGAGGTTTGCGCACGCTCAGGCTCGGTGGCCGTGGAGCGCTTTTCCGGCCCGCAAATCCGCCGGTTTTGCGCCACCGAAGCGGACGCCTACGCCCGCACCGAGGTGATCCACCTGGTCAGCTCGTTTATCGCATCGATCGTCGCGGGCCACTCCGTGGCAATCGATTACGGCGATGGCGCGGGCATGAACCTGATGAACCTCGCCTCGCTCGACTGGGATCCGGTCCTGCTCGACGCGACCGCCCAAAACCTGCGCAAGAAGCTCCCGCCGCTTGCCCCGTCGAGGACGATCGCCGGCGCGGTCTCGCGCTACTTTGCCAGCAAGTATGGCGTCGCAGCCAATGCCCAAGTCGTCATCGGCACCGGAGACAACCCGTCGTCCCTCGTCGGAATGGGTGCCACGGCCCCTGGCCAGGTCGTCATCTCCCTGGGAACCAGTGACACGCTCTTTGCCGCCATGCCCGGACCCAAGACCGATCCGGCCGGCTACGGCCACGTCTTTGGCAATCCGGCCGGCGGCTATATGTCGCTCATCTGCTTCCGCAATGGCTCACTGGCCCGCGAGGCGCTGCGCGATGAACACAAGCTCACATGGGACGACTTTGACCGCAAGGCGCTGAGCACCACCCCACCGGGGAACAACGGCCGACACATGCTGCCATTCTACGGCCCGGAAATCACCCCGCGCCTTGACCTTGATGCTCCTGTGCTCGTCGGCGACGACGCGTTTACCGCCGGCAAGGACAAGCCCGCTCTGGTCCGGGCGATGCTTGAGGGCCAGTTTCTTAACATGCGCCTCCACTGCCGCTGGATGGGCGTGAAAACCGAGCGCATCCTGCTCACCGGCGGGGCGTCGCGCAACAATGGCATCGCGCGCACCGTGGCAGACATCTTCCAAGCGCCCGTCGAGCGGCTTGCGGTGGCCAATTCCGCCGCGCTTGGCGCCGCTCTGCGCGCCGCTGATGGCCTCGGCGAGAACCTCGAGGAACTCTACCTCCACTTCTGCAAACCAGACGCAGGCTCGCGCATCGACGCCGACCCCGCCGCTGCTGATGCTTACGATAAGGCGCTCGCTCTCTTCGAGGCCACTTTGGAAAAATTCATCAGCTAGCCTCGTTGGGCCAATTCCCACAGCAGCTTTACCGTCTGCCAAGCCGGCGCCACCTCGTGGACGCGGAAAATCGACGCGCCCCGGCGCAATCCCGCCACCACGCAGGCGATGCTTCCCGCATCCCTTTCCCGCGGATCGGCAAGCCCCAGAACCTCTCCAATGACCGTCTTGCGCGACACGGGCAAAAGAATCGGCCGGCCAAACTGTTGCAGGCGGGATAAATCGCGGTAAATTTCCAAGTTGTCGTCGCGCTGCTTGGCGAAGTCGATTCCCGGATCAATGATCAGGCGCTCCTCAGCCAGGCCCGCAGCCGCGGCCATGCGGATCTTCTCGGTAAAAAACACCTCCATGGAGGCCATCACATCGTCCCAGCGCTGGGAAACGTGGGGCACCTTTGGCTCACCCACGCTGTGCATGATCAAAAGCGAGGCCCCCGCCCGTGCGCAGAGCTCGGCGTTGGCCGCCGTTGGCATGCCGCCCATGTCGTTGACGAGCTCGACGCCCATCCCAAGCACCGCGGCCACCACCTCTGGCCGCCAGGTATTGGCTGAGACCACCGGCGGCCAGATCTGCTCAGGATCCCGCGGTTGGCAATTCGCCACCACATCCGCCCAGCGGGCGAAAAACCCGCGGAAGCGGGAGATTTCCTCCTCCACGCTCACCGGCCCGCGGTTGGTGCGCGCGCTCTCCGCACCCACGTCGAGGATGTCCGCGCCTGCTTCCACCTGCTGGCGCGCCCGCTCCAGGGCGGCTCCGACCTCGCCGGTGCCGTCACCGGAAAACGAGTCATCGTTCACGTTCACGATGCCCATGACGGCCGGCCGCCGCGGGAATCCGACGCTGCGCTCTCTTAGCCGCCAATCCATAACGCCGATTCCCGCATGCCCGCGGCCGTCTGCAAAGCAGCATTAATCCGCAATTCCCACCCGCAACGGCGCGATTTCCCCTTGACGCACCCGCTCAAGCGTGGCTTTCTCCCCGCCCCGCAACCCGATCCACTTTTTCCCATGGCTAAAATTTGTTCTATCACTGGCGCCCACGTCCGCATCGGGCGTAAAATCCACCGTTCTGGCCTTGCCAAGAAAAAGGGTGGTATCGGCCGTCACGTCACTCAGGTCAACAAGCGCACCGTCAGCCCAAACCTCCAGACCAAGCGGATCTGGGTTCCTGAGCTCGGCCGCCACATCCGCCTGAAGCTCTCCGCCCGTGCGATCAAGACGATCAACAAGAACGGCGCCCTGGTCACCCTCAAGAAGGCCGGCATCGTTTAGTCTGCGGCTACCTGATTTCCTTCTAAACGCCGGTTCTCTCACGAGGCCCGGCGTTTTTCTTGCCCCTGCGGAAGTCAATCAAGCGCCACTGGCACGAGAATCCCGTCGCGCATCCCGTGAATCTTCTTCTTGTCCGCCGGCACAATCGTCGCCAAGCAGCCGCCAAGCTCGGTGCGGCCGCTTGTGTCGGTGAAATAATATGGGCAGATCCGCGCCCGCCCGAGCATCAGCTTAAGCTCTCCGGTGAGTGGATCAAAATACGGATGCTCAATTAACCGAGCCTCGCGGAACTCCTGCATCATCCATGGCTGTGAGTCCGCCGCGGCCAGGGCTGCATCCAGCCGTTGGCGCCACTCTTCGCCGGCGAGGTCATGACCGATGAAAACCCCCCGGCTGCCCCAGGCCAGTTCATTGAATCCGCTGATCTTGAGCACCAAGCGCCGCTGCTTCTGGCTGAAATCCTTCACTTCCTGCCATGAGTTGACCTCCAGCCGCGGCAGCGCGGCCTGCGGCGGCAGCGGGTGGGGGTCAAGCACCCAGCCAAATGGCACGAGCTCGCGCAGCCGCCGCAGCTGGCTGCCGCGCAGCTCCTCCTCCCACACCCGTTGGAGACCGGGGCACCACAGTAAGGCGAGCCACAGCTTCTCCTCAAAGTGCGGCTTGAAGGGCGGCGTCACGCTTTGCACCCCTGCCGCGCTCCCCTCCGCGAGCTTGCGCGCCGCCGCTACCGACTCCCAGTCAAACAGCTCGAAAAACCGGTAAACATCCTCACCGGTCGGCTCGTAGCCCTCCGCTTCCGCCACCTGCCATGCCTCCCCAAGCTCACCCGCCAGCCACTCCATCTCTGGCCGGTAGTCGCCAGCCTCCGCAGAGACCAAAATCTCCCCCCCCTTGGGCAGCAGCTTGGCGAAGCCCTCCAGCATTCCATCGCGCCCGCCGAGGAGGTCAAATCCCGCATCCGCGTAAATCCGCGCAAGGCACGCGGTCACACCCATGCCACCCGGCACAGAATCAAGCTCGCTAAGAGCAAAACCACCCTCCACGAGCATCAGGTCCGGCCTGATCACCTGCGGCGACACCCCGCGCAGCCCTTCCGACCGCTGCACCGCCACAAGCCATTCCGGCTTCCCGGCATCCAGCAGCTCGGCAATCCACCCCGGCAGGCTCCCCGACACGCTGCGCCGGTAAATCCGCTCACAGGCTGCCTGGAACATCGCCAACGGGTGCCCCAGGCTCCCCAACGTGCGCAGCTCGGCCTTGCAAAGTCTCAGCGGCTCAGGTGAAAGCAGCCACCCATCCCCCGCGATGAGCCCGTTTCCCGGCAGCCGCGCTTGGATCTCTCCCTGGGTTAACTCAAGCTTCATCATCCGCTGCCATCTTAGGCCATTACCCGCAGGGCGCCACGAACCAATCCGTCCGCCGTAGCATCCGGCTCATCCTCAAGGACCTTCCTCACCGCCTTGCGCGCGTCCAC
>JBILQA010000204.1:0-5551 GCA_044373535.1 Akkermansiaceae bacterium
AGCGGTTCGAGGGCAATGTCCACGCCCAGTGGCCCGGCGTGCTCACAGAGGTCGCGCAACAGCCCGGCCGCGCGCTCGGCGGCTGCGGCGTAGTCCCACGGCGCTTCAAGGCTGCGCTGTTTCGGGCTGCCCCAGACCATGACGCGGCCCCCCATGGCGGCGCACAGATCGGCGAGGTGGCGCGCGAAGTCGAGCGTGCGCTGGCGCACCTGCCCGTCGGGCGTCGTCAGGTGCAGCCCCGGCGGGCTTACCAGCAGCCAGTGCAGGCCTACCACCTCAAGCCCGTGGTCGGCCACGACGCGGCCGAGCTCTCTCGCCTCGCCCGTGCTTAGATCGCGCGGATCTTGCGCTAGCGTGAACGGCGCAATCTCCAAGCCGCTGTAGCCAATGGCCGCCGCATCGCGGCAGGCGCCAGCCAGGTCGCGGCCCTGAAAGGTCTCGTTGCAAATGGCAAATTTCACGCACCGCCACTCAGCCGACTTTCGCTCAGTGCCACAAGCTCAAGCTGGCCACGCCTCCATCGAAATCGCCAGAATGTCCGGTTGACTCGTCGGAACCTATTAAAATACAAAGCAGTGTGTCTTGCGCTGGGCTCCCCGCGGGCGACAAATTCGGGCTTGCCAGGGCCTCAGTTGCGTGCAACAAATCGGGCATGTCGATTCGCAGCCGCCAGGAGAGTAGGAAGTTGGGGCGCAAGATCACCGGGATGGCGGCGATCTTGCTGCCATTTGAGCAGGACGGGCGGATCGCGCGCGGGGCTTTTGAGGCGGCGGTGGAGCGAACCGCTGGCGCGGGGTTGGAGTGCGCGGTGAACATGGACACGGGCTATGCGAACTACCTGAGTGGCGAGCAGCGCGCGGCGGTGCTCGACTGGACGCGCGGCGCGCTCGGCGCGGGTCGGGGCTTTGTCGGCGGGGTGTTTGTCGAGGGGCTCGCAGGCGAGCTGAGCGACCTGTACCGGCGCGGGATGGACGAGGTCGTCGAGCGCGGTGGCACACCGATACTTTTCCAGACGACGCGCTTCCACGGGTGGGAGCCGCAGCGCATCGTCGAGCTCTACGCCCACGTGTGCGCGGGCTACGAGACGGTCTATGGCTTTGAGCTCGGGCGGATGTTCGCACCTAACGGGATGATCTTCGACGCGGCCACGGTGCGCGGCCTGATGGGCATTCCGCAGCTCAAGGGGATGAAGCACTCGTCGTTGGACCGCGGCGTCGAGCTTGAGCGCCTGGCTCTGCGCGACGCCCTGCGGCCGGACTTCAAGATCTTCACCGGCAACGATTTGGGCATCGACATGGTCGAGTACGGGGCCGACTACCTGTTAGGCTTGGCGGCGTTTTGCCCGGAGAAGTTCGCGCAGCGCGACGCTTACTGGGAAAGTGGAGACGAGCGATATTTTGCGCTCTCCGACGCGCTGCAATATTTGGGCAATGTGGCGTTCCGTGCGCCGGTGCCGGCGTACAAGCACAGCTGCGCGGTTTTCCAACATTTGCTCGGGCGCATCCCGTCGCCGCGGACCCACGAACTGTGTCCGCAGCGACCGGAGTGGGAGGAGGCGATGCTGCGCGACTGCGCGCAGCGGCTCGGGTACGAGAATCTCCAAGACTAACAACAAAGACAGCATGGCCACGATCTACGACATTGCCCGCGAGGCGGCGGTATCCGCCTCGACGGTTTCGCGCGCGCTCAACGGGTCGCGCTTGGTGAGCGACGAGGTGCGCGAGCGGGTTAGTTCGGTGGCTGGGCGGCTGGGCTACCAGAAGCGCACGATCCGGCGGCACCGGGACCGGATGATTTTGTCCATCAAGCTGGTGTTGCCCTATCTGCCGGACGCGGAGCGGAGCTTGTTCTGGGATGTCTCACAGATGGTTGAGGGCCTGCGCGTGGGCGTGGAACCCTGCCCGGTGAACCTGATCTGCGAGGTCGCGCGGCCCGACTTCACCGCCTTTCCTCACAAGAAGGGTGGCGACACCGATGCGTTTGTCTTCGCCTTTCACTACCCGCAGGAGCACATCCTCGCCGACGTGCGCCAGCGCGGTGTGCCGCACATGGTCGTCAACCGAACCTTGGAGAACATTCCGGGCGTCATCGTCGACCACCACCACGGGATGAACATGTTGCTAGACGAGCTGGCGGCGGGCTCGGACGACCTGCGGATCTGTTTTGTGCAGCTCGACGACATGGGTGAGACGGCCATCGAGCGCCTCGCGGGGCTTGCGGAAGGATGCCGGGCGCGCGGGATCGCCTTTGATGCGCAGCGCGATGTGCGCAGTTTTCCCACTACGATGCAGATCGACGCGGCGGCGGTGCGCGAGATGCGCCAGAAATCCAACGTGCTCTGCTGTGTGAATGACATCGTGGGACTCGTCGTTCTAACCGAGTTGGAGCGTATGGGGGTGAGCGTTCCGGGCGAGGTGCAGGTGACGGGTTTTGACGACTCGCCGCTGCGCAGGCTAACAAGGCCGCTGTTAACCTCGGTGGCCATGCCGGTGTATGAGCTTGGGCGGATCGCCGGAGCGAGCCTGCAGCGGCAGATTGTGGAGAGCACGCCGCCGCAGGCGATCATCCAGGTGCGCGGCACACTCGAGGTGGGCGAGTCGACCCTGCCAGCACGCCGTGGCCAATGAGCTTGGAAAACTTTGCCATGCACACGATCACGACCAAGCCGTGGTCGCTGGACGAGTGCATTGAGAACTTTGCCCGCGAGGGGTTTGGCGGCATCTCGGTTTGGCGCGACAAGCTTGTTGGGCGCGATCCGGCCGCGGCGGGACGCAAAATCGCCGATGCGGGTCTCCAAGTAGTGTCGCTGGTGCGTGGTGGATTTTTCACCTCGGCCGATCCGGCGGTGCGCAAGGCGGCCATTGAGGACAACCGCGCGGTGCTGCGCGAGGCCGCGGCGCTTGGAGCGCCCGCGGTGGTGCTGGTTTGCGGGGCAACGCCGGGGCAGCTGCCGCTGGAGAACATCGCGCAAATCGAGGAGGGAATCGAGGCGCTGCTGCCGGAGGCTGAGCGCACCGGCGTGAGGCTTTCCATCGAGCCGCTGCATCCGATGTACGCCGCGGACCGCTCGGCGATTGTGTCGCTGCGCGACGCCAACGCCTTGGCCGCGACCCTTGCCCATCCGCTGGTGGGCATCGCCGTGGACGTCTTCCACGTGTGGTGGGAGTCCGACCTTGAGTACCAGATCCAGCGCTGCGCCGAGGCCGGGCGGCTCCATGCCTATCACATCTGCGACTTCAAGCCCGCCTTCAGCGATCCACTCAACGACCGCGGGCTCATGGGCGAGGGCGCCATTCCCCTGCGCGCCATCGACGGCTGGATGAAAGCGGCCGGCTTCTCCGGCATGGCCGAGGTGGAAATCTTCTCCCATCAATGGTGGGCTTGCGACCAGCACGACTACCTGCAAAAGATCGCCGCGGCCTGCCGCTCGGTCTATCAGGGGCAGGCCTAGCAGCTCCGGCGGCGCCTCACCCAACAGCACTTCAGCAGCACCCCAGCAGCACCCAACTCTCACAGCCCATAAATGAAAACACGCAAGCTCGGCATCATCATGAACGGCGTCACCGGACGCATGGGCACCAACCAGCACCTCGTGCGCTCGATTTTGGCGATCCGCGAGCAGGGCGGCCTGGTCTGCGGGGACGAGGTGATCATGCCGGAGCCGATTCTAACAGGACGCAGCGCCGCCAAGCTCGCCGCGCTGGGGGCGAAGTACGGGGTGGAGAAGACCACGACGGATCTTGACGCGGTGCTGGCGGATCCGGCGTATCCGGTGTTTTTCGACGCCTCAGGGACGCCATTCCGGGTGGGTTTTTTGGAGAAGGCGATCGCGGCGGGAAAACACATTTACTGTGAGAAGCCGACGTCGGTGTCGTCGTCCGAGGCGCTGCGGGTGGCGCAGCTGGCGGAGGCGGCGGGGGTGAGGAACGGGGTGGTGCAGGACAAGCTGTGGCTGCCGGGAATTCGCAAGTTCAACCTGCTCAGGGAGCAAGGGTTTTTCGGCAAGATCCTCTCGGTGCGCGGGGAATTTGGCTACTGGGTGTTCACCGGGGACTATCAGGAGCAGCCGCCGCAGCGGCCAAGCTGGAACTACCGCAGCGAGGACGGTGGCGGGCTCATCGTCGACATGCACTGCCACTGGCGCTACGTCATCGACCACTTGTTTGGCGAGGTGACGCGGGTGTTCTGCCGGGCGGCGACGCACATCCCGCAGCGCTTTGACGAGGCCGGCAAGGCATACGCCTGCACCGCGGACGACTCCGCCTACGCGATGTTCGAGACAGCCAGCGGCGTCGTCTGCCAGTTTAATTCGTCTTGGAACGTGCGGGTGCGCCGCGATGACTTGTTTACCATGCAGGTGGACGGCACGGAGGGCTCGGCCATCGTGGGGCTGCGGAAATGTTGGGCCCAGCACCAGAGCGTCACGCCGCGGCCGGTGTGGAATCCCGACATTGACAGCCCGATTGACTATTACGCGAACTGGACGGAGGTGCCCGACCAAGGGAGCTACGACAATGCGTTCAAGATCCAGTGGGAGCTGTTTCTGCGCCACGTGGTGGCGGGCACGCCGTTTCCATTCACCCTGCGCGAGGGCGCCAAGGGGGTGCAACTCGCCGAGCTGAGCTGGAAGAGCCATCGCGACGGGTGCTGGGTGGATGTGCCCGCCATCGCCTGAGGATGGCCGGTGCCACCGGGCGGTTGGAAAATCCCTGAAATTTGTTCGTTTCCGTTTTGCTTCGTCCGGTGCTAGACGAGCGCATGCGCGAAGCCGATGGGGACAATGGGGATCAGGTGGCGGCTGCCGTGGAGGCGCCGCGTCCTCCGGGATTGCGCCATGACCTGGCGGTTTTGACCAAGGTGCGGCTCAACACGTTTGTGCTGATCACGACGTTCTTCGGCTTTTTGCTGGGGTCGCGGGCGCACGGCTTCGACGCCTGGCTGTTGTTCCACACGCTGCTGGGCACGGCGGCGGCGGCGTTTGGCTCGGCAGCATTCAACCAGTTGATGGAGATCGAGTTGGACTCGCGCATGGCGCGCACGGCGAACCGCCCGCTGCCGTCCGGGCGGATGGGTGCGATCGTGGCGTTTTTCATCGGCTGGGTGTTGGCGGGGTTTGGGATCATCCATTTGTCGGCCAAGGTCAACGAGCCGGCGGCCTATCTAGCAGCCGCGACGGTGGCCATCTACGTGTTTATTTACACGCCGCTGAAGCGGATGAGCTCGGTCAACACGCTGGTGGGGGCGATCCCCGGGGCGATTCCGCCGGTGATCGGCTGGGTGGCGGCGGGCGGGGCGCTGGACACTGGGGCATGGTTTTTGTTTGCCCTACTGTTTGTCTGGCAGCTGCCGCACTTCGTGGCGATCAACTGGTTGTGCCGTGAGGAGTACGAGGCTGCGGGCTACAAGATGTGGTCCAACGGGGACGTGAGCGGGCGCAAGACCGGGACATTGGCGGTGGTTTTCAGCCTTGTGCTGGCGGGGGTTTCCATCCTGGGATTCACCAGTGGCCTGGCCGCTTGGCCATGGGTGGTTGGCGGGGTGCTGCTGGCCT
>JBILQA010000205.1:0-5518 GCA_044373535.1 Akkermansiaceae bacterium
GAGCAGTGGATCTATCCGATCCAAACCCTCGCATGCCTTGGGGTGTTGCTGCGCTTCCGCCGGTGCTATGAGTTGCGCTGGAGCCGTTGGGTGCCCGTGGCGGTCTTGTTTGGCGCGGCGGGTATTTGCATTTGGCTGTTGCCAGCCGCGGCCTACGGCTGGCTGGGACTCGCCGAGGAGCCGAATGGTTGGCTCAAGTGGCTTGGCGTGGTGGCGCGCACGGAGGGATTCAACCCGGGAGTGTTCACCACGCCGGGCGCCTTTTGGGCCTCGCTGCTGCTGCGGTTTTTCCGTGCGGTGGTCGTCGTGGCCCTCGTCGAGGAGATCTTCTGGCGCGCATTCCTGATGCGCTTCCTGCTTAAGCCGGATGGCGACTACTGGGCGGTGCCATTCGGGAAGCCGGCTTGGATGAGCTACGTTGTGGTCAGCGCGGCTTTTGTTCTCGCCCATCCGCTGGATTTCGCGCTGGTGGCTTGGATTTACGCCAGCTTGGCATACGCGCTGGCCGTGGTGTCGCGCAGCCTGTTAGCTTGCGTGGTGATGCACGCCACGGCCAACCTGCTCATGGGCCTGTACATCATGGAAACCGGAAAATTTGGACTGTGGTAGCAAGCGGCATGAAACCTGGGATGAAAATCGGCCTGGCGCAGATCAACGCGGTGGTAGGGGACTTTCCGGGCAATGCCCGCAGGGTTTTGGCGGCCTATCGTGAGTGCCTTGATCAGGGTGCGGAGATGGTCATCACGCCCGAGTTGGCGCTCTGCGGCTATCCGCCGCGCGACCTCGTGTTCAAGTCGCAGTTTGTGCCGAAGTGCCTGCAGGCCCTCGACTACCTGGCGGGCGAGGTCGACGCTGTCCCACTGTTGGTTGGCTATGTGGATCTCAACGAGAGTGGACGGCCGGGCCGGCAGTTCCGCAACGCGGCGGCCTTGCTGGCCGGGCGCGCCGTCCAACAGAAAGTTTGGAAGACGCTGCTGCCGAGCTACGACGTGTTTGACGAGGCGCGCTACTTTGAGCCAGGCGAGAAATGCGAGGCGCTGGTGTGGGGCGGGCTGAGGCTTGGGGTGACGATCTGCGAGGATATTTGGACCGAGAGCTATCTGCAGCGGCCGTATTATGAGCGCGAGCCGATCGCCGAGCTATGCCAATCAGGCATTGATTTGATCCTCAACCTGAGCGCCTCACCGTTCCACGACGGCAAGCCGCGGCAGCGCGCGGAGATGCTTGGCACCGTGGCGCGCGCCGCGGGGGTTCCTATTGTCTACTGCAACTCGGTGGGTGCGAACGACCAACTTGTCTTCGACGGGCACTCGCTGGTGGTTGCCGCCGACGGCGCAGTCATGGCGCAATTCCCGGGCTTTAGCGAACACTGCGCGGTGGTTGATCTTTCCGGGCCGTCCTGCGGCGGCGAGCTCACCGAGGGCCCCGAAGGCCTCTATCAGGCATTGGTGCTGGGTGTGCGCGACTACGCCCACAAGACCGGCTTCAGCAGCGCCTGCCTTGGCCTCAGCGGCGGGATCGACTCTGCGCTCACCGCGGCGATTGCCGGGGCAGCCTTGGGCGCTGAGAATGTCCATGGGGTGACGATGCCAAGCGAGTTTTCCTCGGCTGGCAGCGTTGAGGACTCCGAGGCGCTGGCCGCCAACTTGGGGATTGATTGCCGCATTGCGCCGATCGGCGGTCCCTTCGCCGCGGTCAAACAGGCTCTCAAGCCAATCTTCGGAGAGCAGCCCGAGGATGTCACCGAGGAGAACATCCAGGCGCGCCTGCGCGGACTCTATCTGATGGCGTTCTCCAACAAGTGCGGCCACCTGCTGCTTTCCACCGGCAACAAGAGCGAGCTCGCGGTGGGCTTTTGCACGATTTACGGCGACATGTGCGGTGGCCTGGCGGTGATCTCGGATTTGCCCAAGACCAAGGTTTACGACGTCTGCGCGTGGATCAACCGCGAGCGCGAGATTATCCCGTGGAACACGATTCGCAAGCCGCCCAGCGCTGAGCTGCGCCCCGATCAAAAGGACCAAGACACCCTGCCGCCCTATGAGGTGTTGGATGCCATCCTTGAGCTCTATGTTGAGCAGCATTGCTCAAGTGACGAGGTTGTCGCCGCCGGCTTTGACGAGTCCATCGTCCGCTGGGTCCAGCGCCGCGTCGACCTCAACGAGTGGAAGCGCCAGCAGGCCGCTCCGGGGCTGCGGGTCACGTCCAAGGCGTTTGGGATGGGCCGGAGAATCCCCATTGTTCAGGGATTTGTCGGTTAGCTTGATAGTAGTTGTTAGCAAAGCCTGCTGGCAGTTGATGCGTGGCGGTGCTATAGCCCTCGCGGCATGATGAATGAGCAAGGATGTCGAATCCCCGGCGCGCATGGCGCGCGCCGTGTGTGGGCCTCCGCGTTGCTGGCGCTCGCGATCCTGCTGGCTGCGGCTGGATCGTGGCTTGCACTCGAGGGACTCAACCACCGCCACCTGACGCTGCAGGAGGCGGCGCGCCTCAGGCAGCAAACTCTGCAGGAGCTGACGGCCCGTCATCAACGGCTAGAGAGCCTCGCCAGCGAAGCCGACAAGTGGCTCGACCAGCAGCACTGGGCGGAGGCGCATGAGGTGGCTGTGGCCATCGAGGCGCTTGATCCCGGCTCGCCAGTGGCTGCCCGGGCGCGCGCGCGCGCGGCGGCGGGTCTCGACGCGCAGCGCAGTGAATTCATCGCGTATTGGGCGGCGCAGGCAGAGGCAGCGCTTGCGGGGGAAGATTGGCCAGCGGCCGAAGCCGCGATCGCGCAGGTGAGTAGCCAGGCGCCTGCGGATCCGCAAGTGGCCGCTCTCAAGACGCGCCTTGCCGAGGGGCGCAAGCTCGTCGCGGTCACCGCACTGCTGCAGCGCGCCAGCGCTACCCTTCAGGAGCACAACTGGGAGGAGACCCGCGCCCTTGCCCGCGAGGTGCTGGCTGCCGTTCCTCAGCACCAGGCCGCCGCGGCTCTGATGGCTGACGCCGCCGCCGGCGAGGCGCGTGAACTCGCCGCGCGCGCTCAGGCGGCGGAAATTTTCGCTAAGGCCGAGGCGATGGACACCGGGGTGTTCAACCAAGCGGCCCTCGACTTGTTACGCGAGGCAAGCCAGTTGGATCCCACTAACAGGAAGATCGCCGCCCTCTTTGAGAAGGTTGCGGCCTACGTGCGCACGGTGAGGGTTCCGGAGGACTTCCCGACCATCGCCGCGGCGCTGCGTGAGGCGCGGTCAGGTGACCGGTTGGTGATCGGGGCGGGGACGTGGAAGGAACCGCTGCTGCTGAGCGTGAAGTTGGACGTTCAGGGCGCGGGGGCCGAGAAGACCCTCATCGAGTGCGATGCTGGCTTGGGCAGCGTGTTGAGCGTTGGTGAGGCGGCCAGTGGCTCATCGGTGGTTGGCATTGGTTTCCGGCATGTGATGTTTGATCCAGCGGCCGAGCGCTTTGCGGTTGGCTTGGTCAACGGCGTAAAAGTGTCGTTGGGCAACTGCCGGTTCGCACAGGGGAGTGGGCATGGGTTGGCAGTGATTGGCGGCGGATCGGCGGATGTTCGCGGCTGCAGTTTCGCAGGCAACGCCTGGGATGGTGTGAGTATTTATGGTGCGGGTTCCGAGTTGCAGATGCACGACTCTATTGCTGAGGGGAACTTTAGTCACGGGGTGGACATCTGGGATGGGGGCAGCGGCGTGGTCGAGTCGTCGCGAATGTTGGGCAATGGTTGCAACGGCGTGTTGGTTCAAACCGCGGGAAAGGTCAGCCTGTGCCGCAACACCTGTGCGGAGAACCGGGAATTTGGCATCGTCCTGGGAGCCGCCAGTGCCGGCGATGCGCGGGAAAATGTGATGGCGAAAAATGCGCTCGGCGGGATGGTCACCCGGATTGGTGCCCGGGCGTTGAGCGTCGTCGGCAACCAAAGCACGGGCAACTTTGGTCCGGGGATGGTTTTTGAGCGCGGGCTTGTCGTGCCGGCTGGCAATGAAAGTCACAGCAACCACGGCGGGGAGATTCTCGGCGACGTGGAACTTCCTGAGCAGCAGGAAATCCTTGTGGATGTGCCGGATTCGCCCGCTGTTTCCGGCCCACCGGAGGCTGTCCCGCCGCGCGCGGTGATCGTGGAGGATCCCTGAGCTGTTGGAGGTTTCCGGCTTGCTGCAGGTCGCCCCGGCGATAGCCTGCTCAGCGTGGCGTGGGCAGAAGCAGGCAGAGGCGCAGCGGGCGCCAAGTGGATCAGGGTGCGGCTGTGGCTGGCGTTCTTTTTCATCGCGATGAGTCCGGGTTGTTGGATCCCGTCACTAACCAACATCATGGGCCTTGCCGGCATGGCTGTCTGGGTGCCGCTGGCTTTTGCTGTCGGTCCGCTGGCGGGGATTCTTTCGCCGCTATGGGCCGGTGCCCTGGCTGACAACCGAATTGCCGGCGAGAAGCTGCTAGGCTGGATCACTCTGGGTGGTACGTTCACCCTGTGGCTAACATTCTATTCGGTTGAGCGTGGCTGGCCGGCGTGGGTGTTCCTCACCCTGTTAGCGATCAACTCGCTCATCAGCGCGCCGATGTGGTCATTGATGACCACCGTGGCGCTTGCCAACCTGCCGGATCCGGAGCGGCAATTCCCGCAGGTGCGGCTCGGCGGCACCCTTGGATGGATTGCCGGCGGCTTGATGGTGAGCTTTGCCCTGCATGCGGACGCCTCGCCGGTAGCGGGTTACGCGGCCAGCGCGGTGCGCGTGCTCGCCGGGCTGATGTGTCTGGCGCTGCCGACGACACCTCCGCGTGGCAACTCGCGCACGTGGCGCACCTTGTTTGGCTTTGACGCGCTGCGCCTGTTGAAGCAGCGCGACCACGCGGTGTTCTTTCTAACGACCGGGTTGTTCTCCATGCCGCTGATGGCCCTGTTCATGTACACTCCTGAGCAGCTGCGGCATTTTGGCGACCAAGGGGCGACCGGGACGATGGTGCTTGGGCAGGTGAGCGAGATCCTCGCGATGCTGGTCATCGGGATGGTCATGGTGCGTGCACGGGTGAAGACTATTTTACTCTTAGCGCTGGGATTGTCGGCGTTTCGCTTCGCGTTGTGTGGAGTTTCCGAGCTTTGGGGCGGGCGGCCGCTATTGATGGCGGGTCTGCTGATGCACGGGGTGTGCTATACGTTTTACTTCATCACGGCACAGATATTCCTTGATCGGCGGGTGGACCCCGGGGTGCGGGGCCAGGCGCAGGCGCTCATGTCTCTGGTCGCCGCCGGGATCGGCTCGCTGGCCGGTTCGTTCATGGTCGGTGCAGTCCACCGGGTGACCGTGGGTGCGGGCCTACCGTACGGTTGGCTCTGGTTTTGGGGCAGTTTGGCGACGATGATCGCAGCCATCGGAGTTATTTTTGCCGTCTTCTACAAAGGCGCAGCGGCGGCGGATGCAGTCCCCAGCGTCGCCGCAGGAGCCCCGGTGCCGTTGGAAAATCCCTGAGCTAGCACGGGGGACTATTTCGCACTCGCCGGGTCGAATGGCTTCGGTTTGGGGACCTT
>JBILQA010000206.1:0-5516 GCA_044373535.1 Akkermansiaceae bacterium
TGCCGGACGGGCGGTCCGTGATCGATCACCTGATGCTCCATGATTTCGTTCAAGTCAGCTTTTCCCATGATTTCCAGCGAGTGGCAGAGTGATCGGTGCGCCGGCCCCATCGGCCCGTTCAATGATGACCTGAGTCGGTCGAACATCGATGACAGTCCAGGTGGACCCGTCAGCGGTTGAAAATTGCTCACCCGGCTTGGCAATCAAAAGCCGCCCAGCAGGGATTTCTTGCAGGACGGCGTACGGGTCGTGGGCGCTGGCCTCGTGGTTGGCAATGACCACACGCCGACTGCCGGTTGCACTGTCCTCTAGCTCAATGACTGAGACGTCCATTGGGCGGCCGGCGTTGAGCTTGCTGGCTTCGAACTTGCGCTGCACACGCACGACGCGCAAGGGCGTGTTGGGAATCGGATCACCCGCAGCAAGCGAGAGTTCCTGCTGGTGGCCGAACAACAAGCGCACCTGCGCGCGCGCGCCGTCGACCCCTTCCAACGCGATCGGCAAGGGGGTTTCACGATAGCCGCGCATCTCGAGCACTTTTCCGGCATCGCGGTGGCTCGCGGCACCATCGCCGGCGACACGTCCAAGTCGTGCACCCTGAAGGAATGCCACTTCGGTTCCGACGGCCGGGGCCGCCCCGGCGCGCGCCGCCAGCAGCGCGGGATCGCCGTTGAGGTTCGGCAAGCTTACCTCGCCGGATGCTGGCTGGGCGTTGAGCGCCGCCGCCACCGCAGGATTTCCGCCCGTTCCGGCCACCTGCGCGGCCGTTGACCCTTTGGCCGCCAACTGCGCGGCTGTCTGCCCATCGGTGTTCACCGCAAACCGGTTGGCACCCAAGTCCAGAAGCAAGGTCACGGTTTCCGCATGGCCATTTTCGGCCGCGAGCATCAGCGCGGTGCGCCCGTCATCCATCCGGGAATAAACCGATGCGCCATGACGGTTAAGAACATCCACAACCTCTGTTTGCCCCAGAGCAGCCGCCAGCAGCAACGCGGCATCCAAATCCTCCCGCGCACGCGGCGCCAGCACTTCGACGACCCGCGGGTACCCGCCCGACACGGCCAACATGATCGGCTTATAGCCAGTCGCATCTCGCAGGGACGGATTGGCCCCCTGGCGCAGCAGGTAGCTTACCATCTTCACTTGGCCCGCGCCCGCGGCCACCATCAGCGGCGTGGAACCACCCGCCAAGCGGTCAACTGGCACCTTGCGGTCCAGCAGCCACCCAGCAACCTCCTGAGCTCCAACGGCCGCGGACTGGTGGATGGCTTCCATTCCATGCTCGTCTGCGGCATTCAGATCAAAGCCGGCGCGTTGGAACTTGCGCAGCGCCTCCACGTCGTTGGCTCGCACCGCGCGAAAAAAATCCGCCTCGTTGAGCGCGTATCCCGCCTCGGAAAGGTCTTTCCCGACCGCCTTCTTGGCATCCCCGCAGCCAGACGCCAGCACGGCGCTCAACAACATGAGCCCGCAGCCCAGACGGCTGCCGCGATGCCCTGCCCACTGGGAAACTGACGGATCGGATCTCAAATTGCTAAGCCTCCCTAGCGGGCTGCGGGCAATTTCTCAACGCTGAATCACCCAATCGCTAGAATCTGGCAAATCCCCTCCTGAATGCGAAACCTCACGTTGTGGCCACAAAGCGAGGCACCATAGACACGGCCACTCTCCGCGTGGATGGCCGGCCGCGGATCCAGCGAGAGAACCTCAAGGATGACTGCTTGGTCGCCTCCATCGAGCCTCTCGAACCTCTCCTGCGCCTCAACGGCCACCACCACTCCAAGTCGCCCGGGCGCCTCGCTGGCAAAGCTGCCCTGCGCCTCCGGCAAGGCATCCGCATAGGCAACGTAGGGCTTGATGTCCAATACCGGGGTGCCGTCAACCAAGTCGATCCCGCTGAGCATCAACACGGGGCCATGCGCCGGGTCCTCGCGGATCCCATCCAAGCGCACCACCGAGAGCCCCAATGGATTGGGCCGAAATGGCGACCGGCTCGCAAACACCCCAACCCGCTGGTTACCTCCCAACCGCGGTGGCCGCACCGTCGGTTTCCATCCTTGCGCATCAACTTCGTGGAAAACAAAAATCAACCAGACATGGCTAAAACCGTCCAAACCGCGGACTGCCTCGCCGCTTCGGCACCACGGCTCAAGGACCAGCTCAGCCCGCGCCGTGGGCGCCAGTCCCGGCTGGCGCGGCACGCCAAACTTCCCGCCAAAGCAGCTTCGCACCTTGCCTATCGGCCGCATTGACCATTCCTCAGACATGCGCCGGAGCATCTGCGCAATCCCGCGCCGTGGCCAGTACCAAGCGGAAATATCATCCTTCCGCCCTCGCCTACCGATTCACCCAATGCTTTGCTGCCAGTCGTTGATACCCTTGCCCGCTGTGATCACACGCTTCGCTCCCAGCCCCACTGGTTCCCTCCACCTTGGCCATGCCTACGCCGCCATCGTTGCCCATGATCTCGCCCGGTCTCGCAACGGGCTGTTCCTCCTGCGCTTTGAGGACATCGATACCACCCGCGTTCGCGAGGAGTTCTACGCCGCCATCGAGAACGACCTCACCTGGCTTGGCCTCACTTGGGACGGCCCGCCGCTGCGCCAAAACACCCCCGCACGCACCGCCGCCTATTCCCAAGCGCTCACTCAACTCATTGAACGCCAAATAGCCTATCCGTGCTTCTGCACCCGCAGGGCGATCGAGATTGAGATCGCGGGCTTGGCCCAAGCGCCCCACGGGCCCGAAGGCCCACTCTACCCGGGGACTTGTCGCCAGCTCACCCCGTCCCAACGCGCCACGCTTCTCGACGCTCAGGCGCCTCATTGTTGGCGCCTCGACGCCGCCACTGCCGCCCAGCATGTGGGCCCGCTGACCATCAATGATCTTCTCCACGGCCAGCAGCACGTCGATCCCAGCCTGCTCGGCGATGTCATTCTTGCCCGCAAGGACATCGCCACCTCCTACCACCTCGCCGTCGTCATCGATGACGCCGCACAGCAGATCACCCACGTCACCCGTGGCGACGATCTACTCCCCTCCACCCACGTCCACCGCCTGCTCCAAGCTCTCCTCGGCCTCCCCACACCCACCTACCTCCACCACCCGCTCGTCTGCGACGACCTCGGCCGCCGTCTGGCCAAGCGCCATGACTCCCTTTCGATCGCCTCCCTGCGCTCCTCTCCAGATTTCACCCAGCAATCCTTGCGCAAGCTTCTCCCACCGCTCCCTTGGTAACGAGCCTCCCGCCCCCCGCCAAAGCCCTCAGCCTTAAACGGATCCTCTTGGCCATCCGTTGCAGGATCCCTCCTCCCGGATTGCAAAACGCCCCTATCCAGCGCCCTGCAACCCGCCCGCCCCGCCCCGGGGCCACCCATTGTTAAAAAGAAGTTCCTGATAGTTATCAAGTTGCAAACTTGTTCACAGTTCCGCTGGTTGTTCACATTCTGGACCATTCTCTGCGAATAACTCCCCACTCTCCCCCTCTCGCTATGCTTGGATGGAACTCGATCTTCCTGTATCTCGCTGTCATTGCCGGCCTCCTCGGCTTCACCGGCACTCTCGCAGAGTCCGCTGCGCTGGCCAAATTCCTCTTCGGCTTCTTCCTCCTGAGCCTCTTCGTCTCCGAAATCCTCCCCTCGCGCAACGCCGGCCGCCGGCCGCCGGCCGCTGAGCACCGCTGAGCACCGCGAGCAACCGCAATGTGGCTCCGGTGGAGTCGCGGGCTTTGGCGATGTGGGATTTGGAGTTGGGATTTGGAGTTGGGATTTGGAGTTGGGATTTGGCCGTGGGATTTGGCCATGGGATTTGGCCATGGGATTTGGCCGTGGGATTTGGCCTTGGGTGCGCGGACACTGAGAGGGGTGGCAGCAGAGGTCGATGATCAAGGAGTGCCTCCACGGACGACGCGCATGAGGGCGGAGATGATAAGGAGGGCAAGGAAGACCCAGAAGAGGATCTTGGCGATTCCGGCGGCCCCGGCAGCGATGCCGCCGAAGCCGAGGATGGCGGCAATGATGGCGAGCACAAGGAAGGTGAGAATCCAGGAGAGCATGAGCGTGGTCTTTCTAGGCTTGGGTTTTTAACTTTGGGTGTGGTGCATGCCGGAGGCACGCAGAGAGAGCAGGTGGAGGCGCGCCAAGGTTGCCTCGACGTTGGACTGGGCGGTGTCCAAGGCAGCGCGATAGGCGGGGACGCCCGGATCGTCTTCAAGGGCCGCCTTGATGGTGCGCAGGAGCTCACACTCGCCGCGCAGGCACTCATCCAGAAGGGCTCCGGGATCGCTGCCGGAGATTTTATCGCGCAGGTCAATCCACCAGCGGTGGAGCATTGCCTCGGTGCTGCCACGCGAATCGGCGTGTTTGCCGAGAGCCTCGATGCAGGCGGCGATCTGGGCGGAATCCTCAGCGCGCGCGTCGGCGATTTCCGCGAAGGCCATGGCCGTGTCGCCATCGCCAGCCACCTTGGCCGCCTCATCATAGCCCAGGCTGGAATCGACATAGCGGGTAAGCACCGCCTGGAGGTTGGCGAACATCTTGGTGGGACTTTCTTCCCCGGCTCTCATGCCAGTGGGTCTGCACAATGGATGCCATGCCTGCAGGGATCACCCAACCCACTTGGCCCCAGATGCCGGGCGCGCGCGCCGCAACCGCCGGGCGGTGTCCGGGCGCCACCGATTGCACCCCGGGGATCGGCCACGGGTGCGAATTGCACTCCTGCTGGCCTAGGCAACCGGGACGTCGACGAAAAACTCGGTCCGCTCGTCGCTGCGCTCGCGCAAGCCAATCCTGCCTTCGTGGGCAGCCATGATTTCGCGCGCGATGGCAAGGCCCAGCCCGACACCCTCAACAGATTGACCTGGAGCACGGTAGAATTTGTCGAAAATTCTCCCTTGGGAGCTTTCCGGCACGCCGGTACCCGCATCGATGACCGAGGCGCGCAGGAATCCAGCGTCCAGGCGACGCAGCCGGAGGAGAATCGCCGAGTTCTCGGGGCTGTGCTTTATCGCGTTGGATAGAAGGTTATTGAACACCTCATCGATCATCACCGGGTCGATCATCACCGCGGGAAGGTTGGCCTCGAAATCGCTCATGAAAGAGATTCCCTTGGAAGCGGCGGCGTCGGCAAATGCGGCCATTGCGCGCTCAATGGAGTCCTGCAGCACGCAGGGTTTGGTCACCAGACGCGAGGAGCCGCTCTCAACCCGTGCAAGCTCAAGAAGGCGGTTGAGGGTGCTCAGCAAGCGGTCGCAGTCCTCGTTGGCGGACTCGAGCATGGTTTTCTGCATCGGGCTCAGGACGCCGCTTTTCTCCTCGAGAAGCAGGTGGAGAACCATGCGGATGCCCGTCAAGGGGGTCTTGATCTCATGGCTGACGGTGGACAACAAGTTGGTCTTCATGTCGTCAAGCCATCGGAAGCGGGTCACGTCCATGAGCAGAATCGCCCACCCTTGACGCTCGCGGTCGGGCGTCGAAAAGCGAAACACCCGCGGCAGGTAAAAAACCTCCATCTCCTCG
>JBILQA010000207.1:0-5514 GCA_044373535.1 Akkermansiaceae bacterium
CGAGCAACTGAGTGGCCACGATGACGCGTCGGCCGAGTTGGTGGCAGCGCTTGACGATGCGCCGCTGCAAGATTGGCAGTTCCTCATACTCAACCTCGATGCCAAGGTCGCCGCGGGCGATCATGATGACGTCCGAGCCGCGGATGATATCGTCGATATTGCGGATTGCCTCCTGGTCTTCGATTTTGGCGACCACCTGGGCGGTCCCTTCAAGGCTGGCGATTGCCTGGCGTAGCTCCAGCACGTGGGCCGCATCCCGGACAAAGCTCCCGGCAATGTAGTCCGCCTCGCATTCGACGGCCACCGACAGGTCTGCGTGGTCTTTTTCCGTCAGTGCAGGGAGGTTGAGCCGCACGCCCGGCAGGTTGATGTGCCGGCGGCTGCCCAGCACGCCCGCGGTGAGGACCTCACACAGAAGGCGATCATCGCGCACCGAGAGGATCTTCATTAAGAGTGTGCCGTTGTCCACGACGAGCCTGTTGCCCTCGGCGACATCCTTCATCAGGCCATCGTAGTTGACCGTGGTGGACAGTTCGGTTTGCGCCGCGGCGTTGCGCTCGCGAAACTCCACCCGGTCTCCCACCTTGAGTTGAAACGGCTCAGGCAAGTCGCCGGTGCGGATCGACGGCCCCTGAAGGTCAAATAGCACGGAAATAAAGGCATTGCGCGCCGCCGCTTGGCGCCGAACCCGGGCGTTCATTTCGCGAGCCCAGTCGTGCGGCGCGTGGCTCATGTTGAGACGAAACACGTTGGTCCCGCCGTCGATCAGCCGGCCGATGATTTCCTCCGATTCGGTGGCTGGCCCGAGGGTGCAGATGATCTTGGTTTTACGCGCCATACTGGCCGCAGTGAGGGCCGAAATGCCCCCGGCGGCAAGCCTCGATCAGGTAGCCGAGTAACTTGGCTTCCACGAGCTGGGCGGGCGCGGGACTCTAGTGGATTTGCCGCGCTGCCGGGTGATCGCCGAGGAGAGAGATTTTCCGCGCGACTTCGCGGGCGTCACCCATGGCATCATCGGCCGTGAAAACCTCGCTTCCGGCACGGAGGCGATTAATGGCGGAGCGGGAGGGATTCGAACCCTCGGTAGCATCACTGCTACGCTCCTTTAGCAAAGGAGTACTTTCGACCACTCAGCCACCGCTCCGTGGGTTGGATCAACGAGGGGGTTGAACCACAGCGCCGGGGTTTCGTCAACGCTTGTGCACCACGATTGCGAAGAAAAACGCAGCGCCCTTGCCCTGAAGGCATTCGCGGTGCTAGGAACAAGGTCCATGAAGCAGCCGCGATGTTGGATACTTGCTGCGGCGCTTGCCGTCCTGGGCGCCATACCCGGTTGCGCAAGCAAGGAGGAAGGCATCCAAGCCGCGCCCGCGCCGCTAGCCAAACTCGTCGGCAGAGTGGCGACCGTCGACGTGGCCGGCCATTATGCGCTGATTCAAGTCTATGGCACTTGGTCGGTTCCCGATGAGGATCTGTTGCGCGTCCAGAGCGACGTGAATGGGGCTTCGACGTTGCGCCCCACCGGTGAGCGTCAAGGACGCTACGTGGCGGCGGATATTGTCTCGGGCTCGCCTGGCACAGGCGATGCGGTCATGTATTTGCCTGCCTCGGCTAGCGCTCCCGCGCCGGCGAGTTCCGAACTGCGCAACCCAGCAGCAGCTCCCGAAAGCGTGGCCGCTGAGGGCGTGGCCCCTGAGGGCGAAGCGCCGCCGAATTGAAATCCGGGAATCGATGGCTCTTAGCGGCTCACTCGCCGCCCGGGGAGCGGGGGCATCGGGCGCACCCTGGCTGGGCGTTGGCAAAGCTCCCAGCGCTTGCACTGGCTTGGATCCCAGCCCCGGAGGGTGACTATCCGGATGGCCTTAAATTTTAAAAAAGCGAACAACTCGGGCTCTATTTGTTGAAATTGCGAGCTTTGCCTCCCGTCAAGGGCTGGTTTTTTTTCATTTAAGTGTTGAAGACAATCGCCGCCCCCGTGTTAGGGTTTCCGGCGCAGAGGGTGTGCTCCCTAAGTCCCAACACCGTTGACCCAACCAATCCCAGCCATGAAATCGAGCACAACGACAGCCTTGAGCGCGTCGGTCATCGCAGACGCAGACCGCCTCGCTGACTTCGTCCTATTCACCCAGCGATCCTGTATCCTTAACCTCTCCAACGAGTTGAACCGTGGAAACGTCTCGTTTCCGCAGTTTTTCCTGTTGGCCTACCTTTCCAGCGAAGAGTACCTGACCATGTCGGACATCGCCAAGAAGATGGGCCACTCGACCGCCGCGGCCACAGGCCTGGTGGACCGTCTCGAGAAGCTTGGCTACGTGGAGCGCGTGCATGCAGCAGAAGACCGGCGCAAAATCATGGTCCGTATCACGTCGCTAGGCGTGGAGCTGGTCTCCAAGATGCGGAAGGAAATTGCCACCGACCTTGCGGACATCCTGTCCGGCATGGATGAGGACGAGGCCGAGACTGTCGAACACACCAAGCGGGCGATCCACGGCCGCAGCCTGAACTAATCAACACCAAACACCTGCCAGTCCGGGAAACCGGCTGGCGGAACCCGAGGCACCTCCGTTAGAGTCCCAACAATGACGGAGGTGCCTTATTTTTTGGATCGGATCCGGACCCGCGTGGACGTGCGCGCGGCCTTTGTCGAGCGCGTCGCGGGGGTGGATGTGGCGGCGGACAAGGACGAGGTGGTCTCCCGGCTGGAGCCGTTCCACGCGCGGGAGGTTGAGCGCCTTGGATTTGGCGTCAACGACTTGTGGCTAGCAGAGCAGGTCCATGGCGGGGCCGTTGCGGTGGTTCCGGGCGACTCGCGCGGGCCCCGGCGGATGGCGGGGGTCGACGCGCTGGTGGCGGCTGGCCCCGGGGTGCTGTTAGGCATTCACGTGGCCGATTGCGGGGCGATTTTCATGGTTGATGGGCGCAGCGGAGCGCTTGGCTTGGCTCATTCGGGGAAAAAGGGCACGGAGGCGAACATTCTAGGCGCGACGGTGGCGCGGATGGCCGCGGAGTTTGGCACGCGGCCGGCGGACCTGTGGATTGCGCTCGGGCCGTGCATCCGGCCACCGGCGTACGAGGTGGATTTTGCGGCCGAGATCGGCCGTCAGGCGCAAGCGGCGGGCGTGCCGGCGTCGCAGTATTGTGACAGCGGCGAGTGCACGACGGCGGCGCCGGAGCGTTTCTACTCCTATCGGCTTGAGATGGGGAAGACCGGGCGGATGCTTGCCTTGCTTGGGAGGGTTGCGCGATGAGGAGGGAATTTTCAGCTCCAGCGAAGGTGAACCTCTCGCTGCGCGTTGTGGGCCGCCGTGACGACGGCTTCCACGAGGTGGAAACATTGATGGCTCCCGTGGCGGGGCTGGCCGACCGCCTCGTCTTCACCCCGGCCGCGGCATTTGCCCTCGAGTGCGCCGAGCCCGGCGTGCCGCTGGATGAATCCAACCTGGTGACCAGGGCGGTGCGCATTTTCCAGCGCGAGACGGGGCGCGCGTGCGCCTATCATGTCCTGTTGGAAAAGCGGGTTCCCCACGGCGCTGGCCTGGGCGGTGGTAGCAGCGACGCGGCCGCCACCCTGCGCGCGCTCGATGAGCTTGAGGGCACCCAGCTTGGAGCCGCCCGGCTGGCCACCTTGGCCGGCGAGCTCGGCAGTGATGTTGCGTTTTTCGTCTACAACCAGCCATGCCTGTGCCGCGGGCGCGGCGAGCTTGTCGAGCCGCTCAGTTGCACCATTGGCCGGCGCATCCTGCTGCTTAAACCATCCTTTGGCGTGTCGACCCCGGATGCCTATCAGCGCTGGGGCAGCGCCGCCGAGCTCCCGGGTGTGGACTACACCCCCCGTGTGTTAGACGGGCTGAGCCTCTTCAACGACCTCGAGCGCCCGGTGTTCTCCAAGCATCTGTTTCTTGCCGAGATGAAGCTCTGGCTCAACGAGCAGCCGGGGGTCTCCGCCGCGCTGATGAGCGGATCGGGGTCGACGATGTTTGCCCTGTTAGACGAGGCGGCCGACGCTCCCGCGCTGGTGGAGCGCGCGCTCGATGAGCTTGATCCGACCCTGTGGAGCGGGGTGTTCCGCCTTGACTAGCAATGTTCAGCCTGCGCGAGCCAACCGCCGCGGCGATTGCCCGCGTGTTAGCCGCGGCGGCGCGGCGGGGTTTTTCCTATGAAGATGTTGGCGTCACCCGCGGCGCGCATCCCGGGCGGCTGAAGCCGCTCCGGGAGCGTGGGCTCATCGGGGCAGGGGAGGCGACCTATCAGGCGGCGTGCGCCCAGGCGCGGGAGTGGAGGATGTACCAGCTTGGATGGACGCGCGTCTATCCGGCGGACGCTGGCGCGGCCCCCGGCACGGTGGTCGCCACGGTGGTGCGGCATTTGGGCTTTTGGTCGGCGAACCCGTGCCAAGTCGTTTATGCCGATGAGTGTAAGGGGGACATTATCCACAGCTGCGCGTTTGCCATTGGTACCCTTTCGGGCCACGCGGAGACCGGGGAGGAGCGCTTTCAAGTTGAGTGGCACCGCGCGGACGACAGCGTCTGGTTTGAGATTCTGGCCTTTGCGCGGCCGCGCCACTGGCTTGCCCGGTTGGGGGCGCCAATTGTGCGCAGGCTGCAGCGGAGGTTTGCCGCCGAGGCGCTAGGCGCCATGCGCGCCGCGGTTGGGGGCCAAGCCGCGGCGGACCTCAGCGCGGCGCCGGATCGGCCGGCGGCAGATTTCTAACCGCCAGAACGTAGGCCAGCAGCGCCCGCTCGTCGGCGGGCGCCAACTTCGATTTCTGCGCCATAGCGGGCATGATCTCGTCGCGCAACTCGGCGAGTGGGTAGTCCGCGGGATTCTCAAACCCATGGCATTTGGCGCACTTCGCCTGATGGATCAGGTATCCGCGCTCGAGTTCGGCCACCGGTGCCCGGGCTGCCCGCGCCAGTGCGGGGGACACCGGCGGGGCTTGAAAACCGGGCGCGCACCCGCCCTGGGCGAGCGCCACCAGCAAGGCCGCCAGCGCTTGAGCCACTAACCGATAGGGCGGGCGCTGCATGGCTCAAAAGTCGATGGCGAAAATCGTGCGCAGTTGGAAATCCGGCTCGTCGGCAAGCGAGGTGACCTGCCACAGGGCTGTGACGGCCAGCGAGAGGCGCTTGCTCTGCCAGCTCATGTTTGGGCCGACAAACACGCCGCTGTCGCCAATCGAGGAGACGTCGGGCACCGCGATCTCGTGCAGGGCCTCGGCACCAAGGGTCACCGACGGGTTGATCCGATAGGCAAGACCCAGGGTTTGGAACAGCTCGGCCTCGTCCTCGGAGTAGTCGTCTTCCCACTCGATCTCGCCGCCGGCGTTGTAGACCGCCATCCATGCGCCGAAGTTTTTCTGCAGGAGCAACTTGGCTTCAAGCTCGATGAAGTCGTCGCTGCCCTTGATCTCGCCGTAGAGGGCGCTGCCGAAGGCTGTCGTGTTGGGATCTGTTAGGTTGTAGATTGCCTCCACGGCGATGTCGTGGAACTCCGCCTTGCCGCTCTCGGTGGCGT
>JBILQA010000014.1:0-19794 GCA_044373535.1 Akkermansiaceae bacterium
TGTTGGTCAAGGTCACCGCCATGGGCCGCAGCTTTGAGATCGCCTGCCAGCGGATGGACCGCGCCCTGCGCGAATTCCGCATCCGCGGCGTGAAGACCAACATACCCTTCCTCGAGAACCTCATCCTCGACGACACCTTCCGCGCCGGCCTGGCCCACACCACCCTCATTGACAAAAAGCCCGAGCTCCTCCAGTTCAAACCGCGGCGCGACCGCGCAACCAAGCTGCTCAACTTCCTCTCCGACGTCACCATCAACGGCAACCCCACCGCCAAAGGGTGGAAACCCAAGGGCATCATCCCCGCCGCCCGCCGGGTCTCGCCGCTTACCGGAGCTAACAAGCAGGCGGGCCCCTCAACCCGCCAAGTGCTGTTGGAGAAGGGCCCCGAAGGGTTCGTCAAATGGATCGGCGCGCAGAAGCGGCTGCTCATCACCGACACCACACTGCGCGACGCCCACCAGTCGCTGATTGCCACGCGGATGCGCGGGGCGGACATGTTCGCCGTGGCGGAGGCCATCGGGACCCGCGCGCCGGAGTTGTTTTCCCTTGAGATGTGGGGCGGGGCAACCTTCGACACCGCGATGCGCTTCCTCAAGGAGGACCCGTGGGAACGCCTGCGCCTGCTGCGCGGGCTGGTGCCCAACATTTGCTTCCAGATGCTCTTCCGCGGATCCAACGCGGTGGGCTACTCGAACTACCCGGACAACGTGGTGGCCGGCTTTGTGAAGCATGCGGCTAACAGCGGGATGGACATCTTCCGGATCTTCGACTCGCTCAACTACCTGCCTAACATGCGCGTCGCCATGGAGGCGGTGCGCGACCACGGGGCCGCCGTTTGCGAGGCGGCGATCTGTTATACGGGCAACATCACCGACCCGAAGCGCGACAAATTCTCGCTCGAGTACTACGTGAGGAAGGCCAAGGAGCTGGAAACCATGGGCGCGCACATCCTGTGCATCAAGGACATGGCCGGGCTGTGCCGGCCCGCCGCGGCTACCCGGCTCATCACCACGCTCAAGCAGGAGATTGGCATTCCGATCCACTTCCACACCCACGACACCTCGGGGATTGCCGCGGCCAGCGTGTTGGCCGCCTGCGACGCCGGGGTGGACATCGTCGACCTGGCGATCGCCTCAATGTCGGGGTCGACATCCCAGCCAAACATGAATTCTGTTTGCGCCGCGTTAGATGACCACCCGCGGGATCCGGGTCTGGACGCCAACGCTTTGAACGAGTTCTCCGACTACTGGGAGGAGGTGATGGCATTCTACCAGCCGTTTGATTCCGCGCCGCGGTCCGGCACGGCGGAAGTCTACGAGCACGAGATGCCCGGCGGTCAGTTCACCAACCTCAAGGAGCAGGCCAATGCGATGGGGCTTGGCCACCGCTGGCGCGAAATTGCGCGCACCTACGCGGAGGTCAACCAGCTCTTCGGCGACATCGTGAAGGTCACCCCGTCCTCCAAGGTGGTGGGCGACATGGCCATGTTCCTCATCACCCGCGGGATCAAGGCCGCCGACGTGCCCAAGCTCAAGCCCGGCTCGCTCGACTGGCCCGAGAGCGTCATCGACATGCTCGCCGGCGGCCTTGGCCAGCCCGACGGCGGCTGGCCGGCGGACGTCCAGCGGGTCGTCCTGGCGGGCAAGCCCGCGACCACCCGTCGCCCCGGGGAGCTCGCCGAGCCGGTCGACCTGGAGGCGGTGCGCGCCAGCCTAAGCGCCAAGCTGAAGTACCCGGCCAGCGACGACGACTTGTACTCGCACCTGATGTACCCCGAGGTGTTTGCCGAGTTCCTCGTGTCGCGCGCAAAGTACTTTGACCTCACGCCACTGACGACGACCGCGTTTTTCTACGGCCTGCAGATTGGCGAGGAGATCAGCGTTGAGATTGCCACCGGCAAGACCTTGTTCATCAAGCTCATCTCCATCGGCGAGGCCGACAGCGAAGGGCGCCGGACGCTCTTCTACGAGCTCAATGGCATGCCGCGCGAGGCGCTTGTCGTCGACCGTTCGCTGAAAATTGTCAGTACTGCGCGCCCCAAGGGCGACCCCGCCGACCCGCAGCAAATCTGCGCGCCAATGCCCGGAATGGTCACCGACGTGGTCGTCTCCCCCGGCCAGGAGGTCAAGGAGGGCGACAAACTTATCTCTCTGGAGGCGATGAAAATGCTCACCACCGTCAGCGCCACCTGTGACGGCGTCATCAAGTCCGTCTTCGTCGCCAAGGGCGACCAAGTCGACACCGGCGACCTGATGGCACGCTTGGAATAGCCACCGATACGCACGAGCGGAACGAACCACTTGTGATTCAACCGGTGAAAAGCGAGGGCACTCCCTCATCCATGGCAAGGCCAGGAACCCCCACCGCCTCTCGCTTGTTTTCTTGTCCGCACTGGGCGGACCTCCGCCGACAGGCCTCCTCAACGAACTCTTTGCTGCCCATGGCGCCTACTTTAAAAAAAGGACCATCCGAGCAGCGCAAAAAGTCACAGGCCGGAAGCGTACCCCCTTGGGCTAACACTTCGAGCGCCTTGGCTCGTGAAATCCGCCGGCGATAAACTTGCACGGCCTGTCCTTTCTTGAGCTCCTCCTTTTGCGCCGTGGGGTTCCTGGGGATGCCAAACAGGATGCAGCGCCAAATCCGCAAGGCTTCGGCCGCATCCGGCAAATCCGGACGCAACCCGCCATGCGGGTCAACCGACGCTAACCAGCGCACCGCCTCAACGGCCCGAACGCCCCCGGCGAGCGCCTCCGCGTAGCCAGACCAGCGGTAGTTCTTCGGGTCGTCGCAAATCCCTGCCCGGACCGGATTGAGATCCACATAGGACGCCATAGTCAAAAGTGCCGCCCCCGGTCCCTCGACCAATGTCGACCCAAACCGCCCCTGCCACAGGGTTCCGCTGCGTTGGTTCATGTGGTTGTACCACTGGGTGAAGCGCTGCTTGAGCACCTTGATGAACAAGCTCACGTCCCACATCTGGCGAAACCAGCCATGCCGGATTTCCTCGGCGAGCAGGTGGTCCCCAGCGGCTCGCGCCCGCTCGAGTTGCCACTTCAGATGGTTTGCCCGCCTGTCGCTCAACGAGGAACGAACCAGGCCGACGAGACGGTCATCAGAAGGCAGCTCGGCGGGCCGCCTCGGGACTTCCACAAAGACGTGGAAGTGGTTGGACATGATGTCGTAGCTCACAACCCTCAAGCCGTAGAGACTCTCGCAACTGCGCATGAGCTCAACGAAGCGGGACTTTTCCGCGCTGCCGAATAATCTGGCCCCATCAACTATCCTCGAAAAACAATGATAATAACCTACCGGAGAATCCGGAGATGCTCGCATTCGTGGCCGGCGCACGCAGCAAGATAGCATGAGCCGCTGCGGCTGCAAAAATCGCCTGCCCCCTGGCATGGACCTTCGCAGTCTTCCCCCTTGGCGATCAAAACTCTGCCAAGGCACCGGCCACATCGAGAACGCGGCCGGGGGACAGACCCCAATCCCCAGGGACAGCCCCCAATCCCCAGGGACAGACCCCTCCCTCCCCTAGGGACAGACCCCTCCCCTAGGGGCAGACCCCTCCCTCCCCGGCGGACACTCCCGCGTGCTATCAGCCCCTCCGGGGGACAGACCCCCGATCAAAACTTTGCCCCCGGCATCGGCCCCCATCGGGAACGCAGCTTTGCAAGGGCGGGAAAGTGTGGCACTGGTGCGGGCCAATGAGTGCCGCCCATACCCCTGAGCTTCTGAGTCCTGCTGGAAACTGGGATTGTGCCCGCGCGGCGGTGGCCAGTGGGGCGGATGCGATTTATTTTGGGATGCCGCGTTTCAACGCGCGCTTGCGGGCGGACAATTTCACCGAGGAGGACCTGCCGGCGCTCATGGAGTTTCTCCACCGCCACGGGGTGCGCGGGTTTGTCGCGATGAACACGCTCATCTTCACCGGCGAGCGCGCCGACGCCGAGCGCCAGCTGCGCCTGCTCGCCAGCGCCAAGGTCGACGCCATCATCGTCCAGGACCTCGGGCTGGCTCGCCTGGCCTCCAAGGTGGCGCCCACCCTTGAGCTGCACGCCTCGACCCAGATGACCATCACCTCGCCGGAGGGCCTGGCGTTCATCGAGTCGGTCATCCCGCTGCACCGCGCAGTGCTGGCGCGCGAGTTGTCTGTTAGTGAGATCGGGAAGTTCCAACGGGACAACGGCCGCAGCCCTGTCACCCCGCTGGAGGTGTTTGTCCACGGGGCGTTATGCGTGGCGTATTCCGGCCAGTGCTTAACAAGCGAATCGCTCGGCCAGCGCTCGGCCAATCGCGGCGAGTGCGCGCAGGCATGCCGGATGCCCTACGAGTTGGTTGTCGATGGAGTCATCCAGGAGCTTGGCGAGGTGCGCTATCTGTTATCCCCGCAGGACCTTGCTGCGGTCGACTTGATCCCCGAGCTGGTCCGCGCGGGCGTGAAGTCCTACAAGATCGAAGGCCGGTTGAAGTCTCCGGAATACGTCACCGCCGTCACCCGGGTCTACCGCAAGGCGCTCGACGCGGCGATCGCCGAGAGCACGGATATGACGATCACCGAAGATGACCGCTATGCGTTAGAGATGACCTTCTCCCGCGGCCTCTCACAAGGGTGGCTGGCTGGCACCGACCACCCGAAACTCACCCACGGGAAATTCGGCAAGAAGCGCGGCGCGCTGTTAGGCACGATCACCGAGGTTGGCGCCGGGTGGATTGACGTCGAGCTGGCCAGCGCGATTCCGGTGAAGAGTGGGGACGGGGTGGTGTTTGACGCTGGCGAGGACCGCAACGAGGAGCAGGGCGGGCGGATCTGGCGGGTGGAGGACAACCGTCTGTTTTTCCACGCGCGCTCCGGGATCTACTTTCCGCGCATTGAGGTGGGCCAGCGGCTGTGGAAAACCTCCGACCCCGCGCTCGAGTCCGAGCTGCGCAAGGCCTGGCAGAATGCCCGCCCGCCAACCGTCCGCGCCGGGCTTGAGATCGTGGTGAGCGGCCGCGCCGGGGCGCCGCTCGTGCTAACAGTTGGATCGCTGCGGGTGGAATCCGCCGAGCTGTTGGACGTGGCGCAGAACCGCCCGCTAACAAGCGAGACGCTCAGCGCGCAGCTCGGTCGGCTGGGTGGCACGGCCTACGAGTTGGGTTCCATCGACAACCGGTTGGAAGGCGAGGTCATCCTGGCGGTCTCCGCGCTCAACCGTCTGCGCCGCGCGCTGGTCACCGCGCTGGATGCCCACGGCGAGGCAAACCCCGCCGCAGTGCCCGCGGCACCAAGCGTGAGCGTGATGGATTTCCTGCCCGCGCGGGTGGTGCCCGACGCGACGCCTGCCGCGCACCTTGGGGTCTTGTGCCGAGACTTGCACCACGTTGAGGCCGCACTGGTGGCGCGGGTTGGAGAGATTCTCTGCGACTTTGAAGACCCGCGCCGCTACAAGCAGGCGGTTGCCCTGGTGCGCGCCCATCCGGCCGCCAGCGCCACCACGATTGCCCTAGCCACGCCGCGGATCCTCAAGCCCGGCGAAAGCGGATATTTGAAACTCATCGAGCGCGCCGAGCCCGACGCCGTCCTCATCCGCAACCTCGGCGCCATCCAATATTATAAAAACCGCAACGACCTGCGCAAACTCGGCGACTTCTCGCTGAACGTGGCGAACCCGCTAACTGCTAGGTTGCTCGTCGAGGACGGCGGGCTCGAGCGGCTAACGATTTCCTACGACCTGAACATCGGTCAGGTACTCGAGCTATTAGCCCTGGCGCCGGCGGCGTGGTTTGAGCTGACGCTGCACCAGCACATGCCGCTTTTCCACATGGAGCACTGCGTGTTCTGCACCTTCATGAGCAGCGGGACGACTTACAAGGACTGCGGGCGTCCGTGCGAAAGCCACAAGGTCCAGCTGCGCGACCGGGTTGGCCAGCTTCACACGCTGCACGCCGACGTTGGCTGCCGCAACACGCTCTTCAACGGCCGCGCCCAGAGCGGCGCGCGCTTCTTCCCCGCCCTGCGCAAGGCCGGGCTGTCGAACTTCCGCATCGAACTGCTGGACGAGGACAAGCCGACGGCGATCCGCAGCATCCGGGCCTATCAGGACTTGTTGGAGTCGCGGACCACCGCGGCGGACCTGATCCACACGCTCAGCCCGCTGGACAAGCTCGGGGTGATCGAGGGGACGCTGGCGTGAGGGTTAGCTTGAAACCCTCATCCCGGGGTGCGCCGAAGGGCCTCGGGCTCAAAAAGAGTCTCGGCGCGCGAATTCTGCTCCGGTGAAATCGACTGATCCTTAAATCAAGCTGGCAATCAAGGTGAGGGTGGGCATGGTCCGAGGCATGCGCTTGACGGGCTTTCAGAAGCTGGCGGTAGCGGCCTTGCTGGCGCTCATCGTGCTGATATTCATGGGTGCCATTGTGCGGGCAACGGGTGCCGGGATGGGCTGCCCGGACTGGCCGCGGTGCTGGGGGAAGCTTATTCCGCCGACCAAGGTGGAGGACGTTGATTTTTCCCAGCTGGACATGGAGAAGTTTCGGCGCACGGCGGCGCGCTACGACCGGGATCCTAACCTGGTGACGGTCGAGTCGCTGCGGGGGGAATTCAATCCGGTCCATGTGTGGACGGAGTTCATCAACCGGATGACAAGCATGCCGGTGGGATTTTTGACCTTGGCCTTGTTCATTGCGTCGTTTTGGCAGCGGCCGGAGCGGCCGGTGGTGTTTTGGTCGGCGTTTGGATCGATTTTGCTGGTGATGATCAATGCGTGGATGGGCGCCAAGGTGGTGGCCAGCGACCTGCACCCGGAGGTCATCACTGTGCACATGGCCTTGGCGATGTTGCTCTTGTGCATGCTTGTCTTCACCGCATGGCGGGGCCGGCCTGACCCGTGGCGGATCGAGTTCAGCGGTCACCGGCGTTGGCTCACCGGGCTGGGCATCGGGATGTTTTTGCTGGTGGTGTTTGAGGGCGTGATGGGCTCGCAGGTGAGGCAACTCACTGACCATCTGGCACGGACTCATCCCGGGGAAATGCGCTCGGAGTGGGTCGGCGAGCTGGAAAACACGTGGATCTACCTGATTCACCGGAGCTTTTCCTGGGCAATCCTGGGTACCGCCGTGGCATTCTATCTCAGCGCCCGCAACAACCGCGTCGGCGGCCCCAGCTGGGTTGAGAAACTTGTTCTCGCTCTGGTGCTTGGGCAGATGGCGCTGGGCTTGATCCTGTCCCAGGTTGGCATCAGCCCGGTCACCCAGGTCCTTCACGTCGGGCTCTCGGCGATCCTGGTCAGCACCCTATTCCTCTGGCTCCTTGGAAGTTCCCGCCCGCGCACCCGCTGAGCGACCGCTCTGGCGCCGGACTTTTGGCCTCGATCTTGCCCGGTCGCTGCCGAATGGCTGCGTCGACACGGCAGGAACCACTTTTGCGATCTTCCTGGCTGAGCGGGCATTTTCCGCGCCCGTGGCCATCAAGGTGTTGCTGGTGGCGGCGCCAAGCGCGGGGATGTTGGCGAGCTTGTTAGTCGTTCAGGCGATTCGGCGCTCCGGCCACACGGTGAACTGGATCGGTGCGTTGATTTGGCTCGGGTCGGCGCTCGGGTTTGGCGTGGCGGGGTTTGGTGGCACGAGCGCGGCGGCCTTTGCGTGGGGCGTGAGTGCGGCGATGTTTTTCCTGAGTCTGGGCGCGCCGCTGCTAGCGCAAATCTACCGCGACCACTACCCGGACCGGATGCGAGGGCGGCTGTTCTCCATCACCGGCATGCTGCGCGCCTTGGCCGCCGCGGGGTTCAGCGTCGCCGCGGGCGCGGCACTCACTTCCAAGCTGGGGATTTGGCCGTGGCTGCTTGGCGCCTACGCGTTGTGCTGCATCCTCATGGCCTGGCTCGTCATGCTGATGCGGCCGGTTTCCCTTGACCGCACCGGTCGGGTCCGGCTGTTTGACTCGTTCCGCCACGTTAAGAGCGACGCGCCATTTCGCCGCTTGCTCATCGTCTGGATGTTCCTCGGTCTGGGCAACCTCCTGGGGATGGCCTTGTTTGTCGAGTACCTCGCCAACCCGGCGTACGGCTTTGGCTACGATGCGGCCCGGGTCGGCTGGTTGACCTCAACCATCCCGATGCTTGCCTTTGTCTCCTGCGTCGTCATCTGGGGCGTCCTGTTTGACCGCGCCAACTTCTACATGGTGCGCCTGGTCATCAACCTGATCTTCATCCTCGGCATGGCGCTCTACTACTTTGGCCACAGCTACGGGATGCTGTGTGCTGGCATGGCCGTCCATGGCGTGGCGCGGGCCGGCGGCAACGTCGCCTGGAGCCTCTGGGTGACGAAGTTCGCCAGCGCCGATCGGGTCACCGAGTACATGAGCGTGCACACCTTCCTCACCGGCATCCGCGGCGTCATGGCCCCCGTGATCGCCTTCGCCTTGGCAAGCACCCTCGGCGCGCCCACCATGGCATGGCTCGGGATTGCCCTGATTGTCATCGGCAGCCTGATCGTCGCACCCGACATGCGCGCGAAGAAGATCTGAACCGCTGAGCCGGGAAGGGCGCTAAGTTGGATTGGGATTGAAAGCCAAAACAACTTCGTGGTCTTCCCGGCTTAGCGGTGGAAAACCTCTCTTACAACAAGCTGCGGTAGATATCCAGATAGCTGCCGGCGGTGGCGGCGGGGGAGAAGATTTCGCGGGCGTCGCCCATCATGCGGCAGATTTCCATCTCCCGCACCAGAGGACTCAACCCGCTGAACTCCATCGCCTGGTCAATCGCCCAACTCAGGCCGTTGCCGTCGTGGATTTCAAAAACAATCCCGTTGCCCGTTCCCGCCGCCACGTCAAGCGGCCGCACGGTGTCCTGCAGGCCACCGGTGCGGTGGACAATCGGGATCGTCCCGTACTTCAACCCGACCATCTGCGGCAACCCGCATGGCTCGTAGGATGACGGCATCATGACGAAATCCGCCCCCGCGTAAGCGACCCGTGAGAGTGGTTCGTCGAACCCGTGGATGCCGATGCGCTGGCGCAAGCCGTGGAAGTCGGCGATGTTCTCAAACGGATGGCGGTACGGGCCATCCGCCACGATGGCCACCTGCAATCCTGTGTTCCAATGGCGCCTCAGCGTTTCATACAGGATGTCGGTCAACAAGCGGCAGCCCTTCTGAATCGGGTCGAGCCGGGACGGCCAAAAAAGGATCGGCGCGTCCGGATTGAGTTCCAAGCCAAGCCGCTCTTGCAGTGCGCGCTTGTTGGCCGCCTTCCCGGCTGCGCAGTTCTCCGTGTCATAGTTTGCCACCAGCGAAGTATCGGTCCGCGGGTCATAGCTGACGTCGGGTGCGTTGACGATGCCGCGCGCGCAGCCGGCATTCACCTTGTTGCGCACTTCTTGGGCAAACGACCCATGGATGAATGGATGAGCCTGCTCGGTGATCTCGCGCAAGAAGCTTGGGCTCACCGTGTTGGTGTACGACGAGGCAAACACCCCGCTGGTCAGCATGTCCACAGGGTCATGCGTCCGGCACGCCTCGTAGCTCTGAGGGTAGTTCTCAAAAAACAAATGCTTCCAGAACCCGCCGGAGTCCATTCCACGGTCCTCGATCTCCGCCAGGGTCGTCCGCTCGGTGTGCACATTGTGGATGGTGAACACACTCGGAATTCCCATCGCTTTTGCCGCCGCCGGGATCAAGCCGGTCATCCAGTCGTGGCAGTGGATAATGTCGGGGCGCACGCGCGGCAGCACATGGTTGATGACCTCGCGCTGAAACGCCAAGGCCGCACGCACGTTCTCATGCCGCTGGCCCGCATACGGCGCCGGTCGATAGAAAAACTCCCGGTCCTGACAAAGATAGACCTTCCGCGAATAACGTTCACCCACCCCGCCGCTGAAAATATGCCGGTAATTCGGCAACGCCACCCGCACATCCACATCCAGCGCCGCGAGCGTATCGACCAACAAGGTCGATACATCCGCCAGCCCACCCGCCTTCGCCCGCGGTCCATCGCCACCCCGCCGCACCAAGGTCCCGCTTCCATTCAGCTCAGGCGTGATGATCAAAATCCGCGTCTTGCGCCGACCGCGCCGCGCCAGTCCGCCCAAACCAAACGCCGCCTCCGCCGCCGGCACGACCGCCGCAGTCGCCTCCTTGCCGCCCGCCAACTTCAAACCCGCGCTCTTAGTTTCCTTCTTGAGTTCCTTCTTGACCGGGACTTCTCGGACCATCGGCTCGACGGCGAGGGGATTCAAATTAGGGCCTAATTCCCGGACATTGGCGATGTTCATGCAGTTTTGAAAAAATGGAGGTGGATGGAAAAGTCTAGGCGCCCGGAATCCAGAGTCCCTACTCCGGTCGCGCGCCCGCGGTCGTGCCCAACCAGCGCGTGCGATGCCATCTCGGCGGGCAACCACGGGGATTCCCGAAGTTTTTGCATCACCTTAACCTGTAAGCGCTGGAAGCACTCGCCGGGAGTCGGCCCCGGCCCCGCTGGGGGGCGCCGACGCGGCCCGCGGTGCAACCTGCCCTTTTCCGGGGATGCAGAATGCACCGCCGCGAGCCGGCACCCGCCTCCTAGAGCCTGATTATCAAGGCGCTGAATTCGGGCGTCGACGGCGGCGCATTGCCGTGGCAATTTCGCGCGTGACTTGCCGACGCTACACCGGTGGCTTTACCGCCACCCATGGTTACCTGCTGCAAACGGCCGCCGGCACGCTGCTGGTGGACGCTCCCGAAGGAGTGGCCGAGTGGCTTGATTCGCTTGAGATAACGCCGGACGCCCTGCTGCTCACCCATCAGCATTTTGACCACGTGATGGACGCGGGCAAACTCCAGGCCGCAGGCTTGCCAATCTACGCTTGGGCCGCCCATTCGCCGGGGTTAACCTTAGAAGATCAAGCACGCGCGTGGGGGCTTCCGATCGCCGTGGAAGGGTTCCAAGTCGACCATTTGCTTGCTGGGCGGGGGCATCTCGCCCTCATCGGGCTGCAAATTGCCCTACTGCCGGTTCCGGGCCATTCGCCCGACAGCGTGGTCTTCCACCTTGCCGAGCACGGGCAGGCCTTTGTTGGCGACACGCTGTTTGCCGGGTCGATCGGGCGCACGGATCTCCCGCATGGTGAGCACGCGGCGCTGCTTGACGGGATTCGGCGCCATCTGCTGACCCTACCGGAGACCACCCGGGTGTTCCCCGGCCATGGGGAGGGGACAACGATTGCGGCCGAGCGCCGCGGGAACCGGTTTTTGGCCCCCTGACGGGCCTGCCGCTGGCGCCTGAGTGCCTTGGCTGGCAACTAAAGGCGAAGATTTCCTCTGGCCTTCCCGTATGAGGTCTGCAAGCCTGCCCCGCCGGACTCTGCGGTGGCCTGAGGCTGCGGCCCGCCATCTGCTTGTCTCACTCTCGCCTCCCGATCTTAGCCTGCTTTCCGAAGACCCTTTCTAACTCGCGTCATGCCGAAGGAACCAAAACGCGCCCACCAAGCACCCCTGCCACAAAACCTGAGCGACGAGCTGGATCGCTTCCGGCGCCGGCTGTGGCAGATCAAGATCGCGGAATCGATCTTTGCCGGGTTTTTCGGCCTGCTTTTCTCCTACCTGCTGGTCTTCGGGCTTGACCGGCTGATGCCAACCGGCCCGTGGCTGCGGCTCGGGATCCTGCTCGCAGGCACCTCGTTGTTTGTTGGGTTCGCCCCCTACTGGGTCCGCCGCTGGGTCTGGAGACACCGGAACGAGAGCCAGCTCGCGCGCCTGATTGCGCGGAAATACCCCCAGATGGGTGACCGGCTGCTCGGCGTCATTGAGCTTCAGGACCAAACCGAGGATGCCGCCAGCCTCTCGCCACGCCTGCGCGCCGCCGCCATGGAGTCCGTGGCGCGCGAAGTCACCGAGCGCGAATTTGAAAAAGCGCTGCCAACCGCCCACCACCGGCGCTGGTCGTTGTGCGTTCTGGCGCTTTTCCTCGGAGCCACCTCGGCGCTCATCTTCATGCCCAAGGCGGGCATCAGCTCATTGAAACGCTGGCTCATGCCACTGGCGGACACGCCTCGCTACACCTTCACCAGCCTTGAGCAACTCCCTGAGGTCATGGTCGTGCCCCATGGCGAGACCTTTGACCTCCTCGTCAAGCTTGCCGCCGACACCGAGCGGCGCCCGGCAAGCGGGTCCGCCCGGATTGACGGCCAATCACTTGTTGGTGCCGAGCTGGAAAACGGGACCTACCTCTTCACCTTTCCCGGCCAGCAGGCGGAAAACTCCCTGAGCCTTGAGATTGGCGATGCGCGTCAGCGCATCACCATCAAGCCGACCATGCGCCCCTCGGTGGCCTCCATCGCCGCCACGGTCTCCTATCCTGATTACCTCCAGCAGCCAGACCGCAAGGCGGACCTGCGCACGGGCGCCATCTCGACGGTTGCCGGCAGCAAGGTAAGCTTCCACCTTGAGCTGAGCAACGTCCTGAAGTCCGCTGCCATGGGACCCGCCCGCCCACCGAAGGATGGCTTTGGCCGCACCGCCCAAAAGGCCCCGGCCGATCCAGCCGAGCCGATTGACCCAGCTGCTCCGGTCGCTCCGAGCGTGCCGCCCGGACCGCTTGAGCCAGCTGAACAAGTCGCTCTGGTGGTCGCAGGAAAGACTGTCAGCACCCCGCAGGTGCTTGTTGGCAAGCGCTCGCTTGACCTTCCATTCAAGTGGACCGACGAGCTTGGCCTCGACGGTGAGACCGGTTTCAGCGTGCGCCTCGAGGCCCTCGAGGACGCCGCGCCAACGGCCTACATCCAAGGGGTAGACCGCAACAAGGTGATGCTTGCGCCGCAGACCGTGGAGTTTGAGGTGCTTGGTGAGGACGACTTCGGCGTCAAGGAAATCGGTCTTGCCTGGGAAGGCGAGTTCACCAAGGCCACCGACGCGGTTCCCGCCAAGGGCGAGATGCGACTCCTCGATGGTTCGCACGATGCTCGCCGGCTCAACCACTTAGCCTCCTTCTCGCCCGGCGCTCTGGGCATCTCCCCGCAGCGCCTCAAGCTGCGCGCCTACATCGACGACTACCTGCCCGGTCGCCCGCGGGTTTACTCGGAACCCATCACCTTGCTGATCCTCACGCCGGACGAATATGCCCAGATGCTCAAGGGGGACTTCGACAAGATCATCGGCGAACTCGAGGACGTCAACCGCAAGGAACTCTCGCTGCTCGACGAAAATGAGCGCCTCGAGAAACTTGAACCTGAAGCGCTCCAGAACGAGGAGAACAAGGAGCGCCTGCAGAAGCAGGAAGACGCCGAGAAGGAAAACACCGAGCGCATGAAGGAGCTCGCCAAGAAAATGGAAAAGCTCCTCAAAGACGCCGCGCGCAGCGAGGAAGTCGAAAAGGAGGCCATGAAGAAAATGGCGGAGACCCTCAAAACCATGAAGGAGCTTGCCGACAAGGACATGCCCGAGGTGGAGAAAAAGCTCGATGACACCCAGAGCCCCAAGAGCACCCCGGAAAAGGCCGCCGAGGACATGAAGGAGGCCGTCAAAAAGCAGAAGGAAGTCGCCGAAAAGATGAAGAAGGCCATCGAGTCGGCCAACGAGGCGAACAAACAACTCGAGGCGAGCACCTTCGTAAATCGACTGAAGAAAGCCGCCAGCGAGGAGAGCGGTATCGTTTCCTCCTTGGTTAGCGCCTCGCAAACCGAGCTCGGCATTGCCTACGAGGACCTTGATCCGGCCAAACAACGCGCCGCGCGCGACCTCCACGCGCTTCAAGGGCAAACCGCCGCCGATGTGCGCTGGATTCAGGAAGACCTTGGCCACTTCTTTGCACGGACCAACAAGCCCATCCACAAGGATCTCATGGACAAGATGCGCGAGTCGCAGATCGACCAAGGCCTGACGACCACACGCAACCTCATCGAACGCAGCTTCATCGGCAAGGCGACCGATGAAGCCGAAAAGTGGGCGGCCAAGCTCAACGAGTGGGCCAAGCTGCTTGACGGCGACAAGCCAAAGAAACCCGACGGCGGCGGCGGCGGCGGCGGTGGCGGCGGCGGCGGCGATCAACCACCACCACCACCTGAGGACGACGACTTTGAATTCATGCTCGAAGTCATGCAGATGATTCAAAAGGAACAAGATTTGCGCGCCCGCACCAGGGCCCTCGAGCAGCTGCAGCGCTCAATCGCCCCGGAGGCTGCCCCCGAGGCTTTCAAACCCAAGACTTCCGCTCCCGCGTCCCTTAATTTGATCGAACCATGAAAGTTTCCGCCTCTCTGCTTTCTCTCCTGTTGCTGCCCTCGCTGCCCTCGCTGGTCAGCGCTGCGGAAGCCGACGACATCGCCAGCAAGACAGCCCACCACCAAGAGGGATCCCTTAAGCTGGCCCGTGAGCAGGACGAGCTTTCCGCTGACGTCGAGAACTTGCGCATCGCGCAGACCGCTCCTCCCGTCATCGAGCTCCTTGACCAAGTCAAGGTTGCCATGGCTGACGCAACCGACCTTCTCGAGGTCCACAAGACCGGCGGCGAGACCATCGCCGCTCAAACCGACGTCATCGAAAAAATCTTCGAGGCCGCCAAAAAGAAGGCCGAAAAGGATGGTCAAGGCCCACCTCAAGGAGCTCCAGGAGCGATGCTTGATATGATGAAGGAGATGATGGGAGAAGGCCAGGGCGAAGGCGAAGGAGAGGGCGAAGGCGAGGGAAAAGGAAAAGGTAAGGGCAAAGGAAAAGGCAAGGGCAAGGGCGAGGGGGAAGGAGAGGGCGAAGGCGAAGGTGAAGGAGAGGGCGAGGGCAAAGGAAAAGGCAAGGGTAAGGGCAAAGGCAAAGGCGGCACCGAGGGCGGCGAAGGCAGCGGTGGGGCATCCGATAGCGCCAACATCGGCGTCGATGGCGCCATCGGCGGCGGGTTTGAAGAGCGCCGCATCCCCAAGGCCGCGGGCAAGGCCGGCGCGGGCCTGCCAACAGAGTTCCAAAAGGCCCTCGACGCCTACAACCGCGGCACCAACGAACGCCTCAAGTAATCCACCACCATGCTGACTTCCCACGCACTCCGATTCACGCCACTGCTTGTGGCAGGCGCGATGGCCGCCACCCTGCTGGCCAGCCACGGCCAGAGCATGCCGCGGCGCCAAGACGACCCGGTCCCCGCTCAGGTCGAGACCATGTATGAGCGCGGTCTGCGCTACTTGGTCACCAGCCAAACCGAGCAGGGCAACTGGTCGGACAACTCGGGCGCCGAACCCGGTGTCGTGGGGCTTGCCGTCATCTCGATGCTCGCCCACGGCGAGGACCCAAACCACGGCCCCTATGCCGTGGCGATTCGCCGTGGCCTCGGATACCTCCTGAAGCAACAGAATGCTTCCAACGGGTACATTGGCACCAGCATGTACAACCACGGCTTCGCCACCCTCGCCTTGGCCGAGTCCTACGGCACCGTGGAGATCCCCGAACTCGGCGAGGCGCTTAAAAAGGCCGTCGCTCTGATCCTTTCCGCTCAGACCCGCAGCCAACAAAATGGCTGGCGCTACACCCCGGACAGCCGTGATGCCGACGTCACCGTCTCCGGCTGCCAAATGGTCGCCCTTTTTGCCGCCCGCAATGCCGGTATCCCGGTCCCCGACGAGGCATTCAAGAAAGGCCTTGCCTACCTTGCCCAATGCCGCGGCACGGACGGCGGCTACGGCTACACCTCCGCCAGCGGCCCCAAGCCCACCCTAACAGCCATCGGCTCGCTGTGCATGTCGCTGGCCCACGAGAAGGACAACGATGGCTTCAAGGCCAGCCTGGCCTTCCTGCGCACCAACATGAACTACCGCGACCGCTATTACCCATATTATTATGAGTACTACATGTCGCAGGCGATGTTCCATGCCGACGAGGCGTCGTGGAACGAGTGGAACGCGCTGAACATCCGCTACCTGGCAGCAAGTCAGTCGGCCGACGGTTCATGGCCGGGCAACAAGGGCAACTCCTACAACACCGCCTCGGCCCTGCTTTCGCTTGCCCTCAACTACAGGTTCCTCCCGATCTACGAAAAATGAACGCCTTAGCGCTTCGAGCTACTCACCTGACTGCCATCCTTGCCTTTGCTCTTGGCCCGTCGGCCACTGGAGAGGAGAAGCCTGAGGATCTCTTGCGCTTTACCAACGGGGACGTCATTCACGGCCGCTTCGTCGGGGTGGAAAATGGTCCCCGCGTCCTCTGGCAGCGCGAGGACCTCGCCAATGCCGTCGGGTTTGATGCGTCGAACCTGCGCCAACTCGTGTTCAATGCGGGACGCCCCGCCAACGCGTTGGCCGAACCATCCAACGCAGTGCTGGTCAACGGCGACCTGCTGCCCGGGCGCATCATCAAGCTCAGCGATACGTCCTTGACGCTGGAAACCGAGTTTGGCGGAACCCTTGAGATTCCGCGCAACGCGCTCGCCCAACTCAATCCCAACCCGCACGGCGGCCATCTTTTCTACAGCGGCCCGTTCAACACCGACGGTTGGAGCATGCCCGCGGATCCGAATGCAAAAGACCCCCAAGCACCGGACGAAGACGAGGCGCAGCGCGATGCCTTCGCCCCACAACGCCGCGCCCAACAAGCCAAGCCCGAAAAAGGCGATCCTTGGCTGTTCTCCGGCGCGGCCTATTACAGCAATAGCACCCTGCCGCTCATCCGTGAGGTCAACATGCCCGACAAGGCGCGCTTTCGCTTTGAAATCTCGTGGAAGAGCCGACTCAACCTCTCGGTTGGCTTTCACGCTGACTTCAAGGTGCCAGCCAAGCCCGCAGCCGACCGGCCGCAACCTCAAGGTGGCATGTTCCTCGGCCGCGGCCAACAGAGTTTCCCTTACGTTTTCGGCAATGCCTATGTGCTGACCTTCTACTCGTCCTTTGCCCAGCTGTGGCGCTGTGGCTTTGATGAGGCTGGCAACCCGCTGGCCCCTGAACGCCTCCAAGTCGGCAATGCCAACCTCAACCTGCCCGAGTCGGGCAGCGCTACGCTTGAATTCCGCTGTGACCGCAAGGCGAAGACCATCGCCCTGTTCATCAATGACGAGTTTGCCCTGCAGTGGGACGAGGCAAACAGCCCGTATGCAGGCAAGGGAGGTGGCATCGGCTTCATCAGCACCGCCGGGAGCAATCAAGTGCGGGTTTCTGAAATTCTTGTCACTTCCTGGAATGGCATGAGCGACTCGGCACGCAGCATGGAGTCCAGCGAGCACGACATCGTCCTGCTCACCAACGGCACCGACCGCTTTGCCGGCAAGGTCCGCGAGGTCGACAATGGCGTGGTCACCATCGCTGGCACCTACGCGGAAATGCGCATTCCCATGGGGGAAGTCTCCGAAATCCGTTTTGCCCAAAACAAGCGCCTCGCCACCGCCCAGACGCCGCCAAAGCAAGCGACCGTGAGGTTTTTCCCGGTGGGCCAAATCAGTGGGCAGATGGTTGCCAGCAAAGATGGAGTCCTTTCCATGGAGTCGCCAATCCTCGGCAAGGTGCAAGTGAACCTGCGCTATCCCGTGATGTTCGACTTTGCCAACTCACGGAGCTTCATCGACGATTGGAACGCCGGCTTCTAAGCGTGGCCTTCCCCACCCCAACTCCTCCGATGCGCCTTCGCCTCCCACTCCTCATTGCAGCCGCTCTTCCCGGTCTGCTCAGCGCGGCCACTGAGGGCGACACGCTCACCCTCAATGACGGCAGCATGCTGCGCGGCACCGTCACCGGCCTCAGCGCCGAGGGGGCCATCAGCCTCACTCCGGAAATCGCCAGCAACAAAATGGCCGTCCCACGCGAGGCCATCAACAACGTCAAGTTTGCCCAGACGGAGGCCGAGCCGGAAACCCACCCATCGCTCATCACCCTGCGCAACGGCGATTTCCTGCCATGCGAGGTACTCGGGCTTGACGCCTCGCAGATCCGCATCCGGAGCTGGTACTTTGGCGAGAAAGCCATCCCCCGGGCGGCCGTCGCCTCGCTTTCTCTGGGCGTGCGGCCCCAACGACAGGTGTACTCCGGCCCTGATGACGTCACCAACTGGATCGAGAACACCGGCTGGCGCTTCGAGGAAAACGCCCTGGTTGCCAATGAGCGAGGCTTGATCCGCAGGGACCTCCAGCTCCCCGAGAATTACATCCTGCGCTTCCGCCTCGCCTGGGAGGGCACACCGAACTTTATCGTCGATTTTGGCGAATTGGCCGGCCAACAAAAACAGACGGACGACCGCTATCGGTTCTCCCTCAACGCCAATGGTGCCGAGCTCAAGCGCCAGCGGCCGGGCGGCCGGTGGGCACCGCCGCTCTTCACCAGCGGCCAGTTGCCGGCATTGCGCACGTCGGGTGAAGCCGAGTTTGAGTTCCGCGTCGACCGCAAGAGCCAAGCGATCCACCTCTACATTGATGGCCGCTGGGTGAAGCGCCTCATGGACTTCTCTAGCCCCAAGCTCCCTGCGGGTAGCGCCATTACGCTCCAGTGCATGGGCAACAACCAAGGGCCGCAACAAGTGAAGCTTCTTGAGGTCTTCGAGTGGGACGCCATGACCCAGCGCCACCAGAATGAAGGTCCCGGCGCCGGCAAGGAGGACTCAGTCATCAACATTGATGGCGAGCGCTTCGGTGGCCAGATCCGCCAAATCATCGGTAGTGGCCCGGACGCCGTCCTCCTCAGCGAGAACGCCCACGCGCCTGACGGGCTTATCCGCATTTCCCTCAAGGACGTCACCACCATTTACTTCGTCGGCCCCGATCCAAAAGTCCAAGCAGACCAAGCAATGACCCTGCAGCTGCGCACCAAGGGATTAATGACCCTGAACGAATGCCGCTTTGAGGGGGATTCCCTCGTCTGCCAGCACCCGCTGATGGGTGAATTACGCATCGACCGGCGGGTGCTCAACTCTCTTTACACTTCGACGATCCCCGCCTCCGACCAACCCGACCAACCATGAAACGGTTAATCCTTCTTAGCTTGCTGGCGCATGGGGCTGCGGTGGCGGCACCCAACGCCACCTTGTTCTTCGCCGACGACCAGAAGATCAGCGGTTTCCCATCCCACCTCCAAAAAGCCGCCGAGGGCCAAGCGCCGGAGCTCGTCTGGATCGCCCCGTCGATCACCGAACCGATCCTCCTCAAGCAGGCCAAGATGCTTGAGATGCGCCTCGAGGTTCCGCCCGTCCAACTGCAGGACGGTGGCCATTTTGCCCAGGTGACCCTCAACAATGGCGATACCGTTCGAGGCGAACTGACCCAGCTTGACGACGCAACCGTGACACTGCGCACAGGTTTTGCCGGCGAAATGAAATTCCGCCGGGACATGGTCGCTTCCCTACGCATCATCCAGCGCCCCACCCTGCTATACTCAGGCCCGAAGGACAGTGAGTGGAAATTCGATCCCGCTGAGGGCGCCTGGTCACTACAAGGCAACAGCCTGACGTCCAGTGGCCAAGGGACTGCCACCACAGACATGAAATATCCCGAGCGGTTCCGCCTCGGGATGGATCTCGAGTGGAAGACCGGCCTGCGCTTCCACATCCTCTTCCTCTGCAACGAAAAGCAAGGCGAAGCAGAAACCGGCTACGACCTCACCTGCCAAGACCGCTACGTCTATCTGCGGGAGCGTGCGGCGCCGGGCGAGGCCGGTGGCATCCGCGGCCAAGGCGCCTTCATCGGCCCGACGGCCAACCTCAGCGATTTCAGCGAGAAGGAAAAACTTCGCCTTGAGCTTCTCGTCGACACCCGGACTGGCTTCATCTCGCTGGTCCTTGACGGACGCACGATCCAAGAATGGACCGACCCAACTCCGCCGGCCGCCGACAAGGCCCACCTCTTACGGTTTTCCAATGACGACGGCCAGCCGCTGCGGATCTCGCGCC
>JBILQA010000319.1:0-3482 GCA_044373535.1 Akkermansiaceae bacterium
CGACCGGTCGCCGAGGTCGTCTTCTCCCACGCCGACGAGTGGGTGAGGCTCTATCCGGACATGTGGAAAACCGACGGCTTCCGCTACGAGATCCCACGCCTCGAGAGCATGGCCGCCAACCGCACCGAGGCCCTCCACAAGCTCCTCAGCTTGGCCACCAAGTACCCGAACCCGAAGGTCGACCCAGACCGCGGGATGCGCGAGAACCCGGCGCTTGCCGCCGTGCTGCGCTCGATCAAACGCTACCCTGAGGAGGCGCTTAACTTCCCCACGGCCAAGCTCAACGCCGAGGAGGGCTACCTGTTTTTCAGCACCTTTGGCGCCACCGCGGAGGCCAAGAAGACCTACGGCGACCGCTACCGCGCCTTCCGCAAGCGCTTCACCGAGGAGCCGCCCGAGGTCGAGTCCCTACCGCTTGAGGCACTCGTCCACCTGGACGCCAAGCAGCCAAACAAGGCCTTCGGCCTCTCGCTGCTCCAGGACTCCACCGCGGCGGCCGAGTGGACCGGCGAGTGGCTCAACGAGCACCCCGAGGCCCTGGAAAAAGCCCTCACCCTGCCCAACGCCGGAAACTGGCCGCGGCCGCAATGCGGTGCTCTCCTCCAGAGCCTCGCACCCTACCGCACGCTCGCCGAGTGCCAGGCGCACCCGCAGCAAATGGCCGCCCTCAAGCTGCTCATCGATACGCCTGAGTGGCTTGATGCCGGGCTGCGCGGCGATTCATCGCGCATCGTGTGCCTGCAGATCCTCCTCGCCGGCGACCTTGACCGGATGCTTTCCACGCGCCTCTCGGGCCAGCCCGAGGCGGTCACCGAGCTTGGCGGCCTGCTTGTTGAGCACCCGGAGATGCTGCGCAGCATCAAGCCGGAGAACCAAACCGCCGAGAGCCTCCGGCCGCTTGTCCTTGGCCTCTCACAGGCCAACGCCAACCCGCAACAGCGCGCCGAGATCAACAAACTCCTCGAGGAATGGGCCAAAACCATCCCCGGCGTCCTGGACAAGCCGGCGCCTGTCCAGAAGCCGCGCCCCGAGGGCAATGGGTTCCAGATGCAGCTGCGCATCGGCCCGGCCGGGTTCTGATTTATAACCTTTAACAGCCAACGACCGGACAGCTACCCTCCGGCTTGCAACCGCCCGCCACCTCCCCGCCCGCGATCGCGGCCATCCTCGAGTCCTACCGCCGCTTCGAAAAAAAGGTCAGCCGCGTCATGCAGGGCCTCTGCGCCCCGTTCTGCCAGGTTTGCCCGACGCCGTGCTGCCGCGTCGAGATTTGCCGCGAGGCCTTTGACAGCCCGTTTTTGCGCCAAGTCCACCAGACCACGCAACCCTTTGACGCCAAGCTCGGCTACCTTGGCTGCAACGGCTGCACGCTGACCACCGGGCGCCCGCCGATCTGCCACGCGTTTGTCTGCGATCGCATCATGACGAGCCAGCCAAGCGACGAGCGCCGCTACGCCATCGACTGCCTCGGCGACCTTGTCGGCTTCCTCGGCAAGCGCGCGTGGCGCGGCCGCCACCTCGTTGAGGCCCTCAGCGATGCCGACCTTGGCGCGGCCAACATCGAGAAGTTCCACCGCCAGTTGCTCACCGCCGAGGCCGCCTTCCTTGTCCTCCACGCCTATCTGGAAAACGCCCAGCAACCATCGCCCGCGGACCTCGCCGTACTCGCTCAAATCCGCATCCCCGCCGATCCCGCGGTCTTCCACGCCACGGCTGTTAGCTCGCCAACGCCCGCCCGTGGCCTCTAGAACAAAGCCGCACGGCCCAGGCCGCGCCGTCCACGGGCTCTAGCGGCGCCCAACCGAGCAGCCGCGCGATTGACTCCCCCGACGCGCGCCGTTAGCCTCAGCAGGTGAAGACAACTCCTTGCTCTCCCGCCGCCCGGCCGCAGCCCGCCCCGATGGTGCGCGCACCGCGCTGGGTGCTCGCCGCGCTGTTGGCGCTTGGGGCGATGCCGGCGGCCACGGCGCTGACGTTCGACGAGGCGGCCAGCCAGCTTTCGAGCGAGGATTTTGCCGAGCGCGAGGCGGGCGAGATGTTTCTCAGCACGCTCGGGATGGACGCCGAGCCACGGCTTGAGGGATTGGTCAAGTCGCAGGATCCTGAGGTGGCGTTTCGCGCGCGCCGTGCGCTGCTGTGCGTGCGCCTTGCGCTGGGTGCCACGGTGCCCCCCGAGGTGCTGCGCAAGGTCACCGCACTGCGCGAGATGACCCCGCGCGAGGTCCGCGCGACTGTCGATGAGGTGCTTGCCCTGAAGCCCGGCCTGCTCACCCTGGCTGGGCTGCACACCGAGGTGCTCAACAAGGCGGCGGGATACGCGCGCCTCAATCCCGAGTCGTTTGAGCTTCTCAGCAACACCTTCAAGACCTCGGCCGCGGCACCCGCCGAGGCGGTTGCCATCGCCCAGATCAACCCGGACCTCTACCGCAACGAGACCCTCGGGATCCTCGCCGCGGGCTTTGCCCAGCGCCACGCCGAGAACCTCACCCCACTCCTCGCCGCCTACTCGTCCTGGATCGCCAAACGCCCTGAGCTGCCACCCCTCCTTCCGGAGATGGCCATCCCGCTTGAAATCGCCCGCATCCAAGCCGATTCGCGCCACGCAGCATCGCCAGCCACAGCGGCCAAAAACCAGGTCGTCGAGATGCTCGCGTTTGCCAACTCGTTTCCCAACACGTCGAGGCAGCGCAAGCTCGTCCTTGCGGGCATGGCCGAGGGCCTGCGCGCCAGCAACCAATCGCCCATCGATGCCCTCGATCTCGAGCAGGGCATCACCCTGCTCGCCGCCCTGCAGGACAACTGGACGCCGCAGATGGACGCCTCCCTGTATGAGCGCTTCCGCCAGCGCTTCCCCAAGGCACAGCCACCAAAGAACACCACCCTGGAGGTCACCTACCTGCTCGAGAAAGAGGGCGTCAACGCGGCCCTCGCGCTGGCTCTCTCACAACCCAACCCGCACGCCGCGCTCTGGCTCGGCAGCTGGCTGCAGGCCCATCCCGACAAAATCCCCGACCCGCTCCTGATCCCAGCCATCGCCAAGGAAAAGCGCGGCGAGGCGCTCCTGCGCCCCTTCATCACCGGGCTTGTGCCCCAGCGCACGTTCGCGGAAATGGAAGCCAACCCCGGCGTCATGGCCGCCTCAGAGGCCCTCCTGCGCGATGAACAATGGCTCGCCGCCGCCCTCCAGGCCAACGTTGCCCTGCCATTCTACTTCCACTGGATCCGCCACGGCACGCTCGATGCCGCCATCCCCAAGCACCTCACCGGCAGCACCGACCGCCTGCGCGCCCTCGGACGACTCCTCGCCAGCAAACCCGAGGCCATGGCCGCCATCAACCCGGCACACCAAAACCCGCTCGACCTCCAGCGCATCCTCCTTGGCATGCTCGAGCAACCGCTCCCACGACCAATCGCCACCGTGGTTTTCGCCCAAGCCGACGACTGGCTCAAACTCTACCCGGACATGTGGCGCACCAACGCGT
>JBILQA010000208.1:0-5472 GCA_044373535.1 Akkermansiaceae bacterium
GCCGTAGATTGAGAAAAATTTGCAGGGCTGGCAAGGAGGATTCCGCGGGATGAAAAACCCCGGCTCGACGCGCCGGGCCGGCTGAACTAAAACTCGGCAAATGATCCGGAAGCTTTCCCTGAGCCTAGCAGTCGCTTTGAGCGCATCCCCCCTCGGCGCGGCCGATGCGGTTGCTCCGTTGGATGCCAAACTGCGCGAACAGTTCGGCGCCGCGCAGTTCTACGAGAAGTACGTGATGGTCGGAAAGCTGCCGATTGTCAGTTCTGGGAAGGTCTCCGACACGGCGCTGCTGGAGGCCGCTGTGATTGTCCACGGAATGTTGGCCAACCGCGAGGACATCCTAACAGCGCTGGGGGCGGCCAAGATCCGCCTCGGAGTGATGGCCGTGGCGGAGCGGACCTGCGACATTCCGGAGCACGCGGACCTGACACCAAAGGACTACTGGAACCACCGGGCGCGCGGGCTGGGGGCCAGCGGCGAGGACTCGGTGGTGACCTGCGGGGAGGAGAACCTGCTGAGTTGCCAGGGCGATCCGTATCCCGGGGAGAACATTTTGGTCCATGAGTTTGGCCACGCGATCCACGAGGCGGGCATGGCCAAGCTCGACGCCAGCTTCGATGGGAGGCTCAAGAAGTGCTACGATGACGCGCTCGCTGCGGGCAAATGGAAGAACACCTACGCCGCGGAAAACCACAAAGAGTACTGGGCCGAGGCGGTTCAGTCATTCTTCGGCACCAACCGGGTCAACGACAAGATTCACAACCACGTCAACACGCGTGCGCTGCTCAAGGAGTATGATCCCGGCGCCTACGCCCTGTGTCTGGAGGTCTTCGGCGACAACCCGTGGCAGTACCGCCGCGCTGACAACCCCGCCCGTGCCGCCGAGCCGCACCTCAAGAATCTCGACCGGAAAAAACTCCCGGTCTTCGTCTGGGAGCCGGAGACCACGCCGAACGCCAAGCCCGACGCGCAGTAGGAGGCCGCGAAGTGCGCATCGATGGAGCGAAGCTCGTGAGAGCTTTGGCGGGGGAGGCCGGGAGTTCCATTGCGCGTTGGGGCGCTCGCGCGGCGGATGGTTCACCCCGCCGAACTTCTCACGAAGTTCGCTACGGGGAGAGTTGGTTGCTCGTTATTGCCAGCCTAGCGTTTTGGCCGCGGGATCTTCTTGAGCTCGTCAAAGGTGAAGGGCGTCTTGCGCTCGGCGAGCTTTTTGCGGATCGCGGCGATGTCCTCGGTGGTCGCGGGCACCTTCCACTCGTTCCAGCGCTGGCCGACGTAGTTGATGACCGCGGCGACCTGCTCGTCGTTGTAGGTGTCCTCCAGAGTGAGCATCATGCCCTCGCCGTAGGTCTTGCCGTTGATCGGACCGGTCTGGCCCTTGAGGATGATGCCGGCGATGACCTCAAGGTGGCCGTTGTTGTTGAACCACTCGGAGCGGTTGAGCGGCGGCGCTAGCAGCCCCTCGCCAGCCTTCACGCCCTTGCCGTCCGGGCCGTGGCACGAGGTGCAGAGCGTCTCGTAGATTTTCTGCCCCTGCTTGCCCGACTCGTTGAGGGCGGCCATCAGGCCGACAGCCTTCTCGGCTTGTTGGAGCGCAGCGATGACCGGGGCCGGCTTGGCAGTTAGCTCGGCGGGCGCGGGGATGGCCGCGGCGCTGTAGGCAAGGTAGATCTGGGTGCGCACCTGGGCGTCGTCGTCGCCGAGCATCGAGGCGAGCTTCTTGCCGATCTCGCTGTCCTTCTTGACGAACCATGGCTCGGCGAGCTGCACCGCGGCGCGCCGCACCCGCGGGTGGGCGTGGCCAAGGTTGGCCAGGATGGTTTCCTTCGGCAGGGAATCAAGACCCTGGAGGCTCCACATCGCGTTGATGCGCGCGCTGGGGTCCTCGTGCTTGTTAGCCATGGCCAACAACGCGGGCACCGCCGACTTGTCGCCGCGGGTGACAATGAGCATCTGCGCGGTGTCGCGCCACCAACCGTTGGGGTTGGCGAGGTGGGCCACCAGCTGGGTGGACGTCTCATCCAACATTTTTGGCTGTGGCCCGAGCTTGCCGCTCTCCGGGACCATGCGGAAGATGCGCCCGTGGCGCACGACCTTGATCATGTCCCACTTTTTGACGCGGTGGTAGCGCGCGACCCAGTCTTGGCGGGCGTCGTTGGGGTCGGTGGGGAACCAGGCCTTTTCTTGGATGATGCCGCGGTACATGTCGGAGAACATGAACGAGCCGTTCGGGGCGGTGGCCGTCCAGACCGGGCGGAAGTAGGCGTGGGTGCTGCGGATGAACTCGCTCTTGGGGAACTGGTTGTCAGCCACGCCGAGGCCGTCCTTCCAGTCGATGCGGCTCATCCGGATAAAGCGGCCAACCGGCTCACACACCACGTGCATGCCGTACCATTCAGGCATCAGGGGGGTGCGCATGATCGACTGGCCAGCCGAGGCGGAGTGCTCGTTGAGAACCCGCTGCTCCTTGAAATTGTAGCCGCCGCCGGACTGGTCCCAGACCTTGCAGGCGGAAAACACGTTGTTGTAGCCCGGCGCGTGGTCATTGACGCGCAGAACCGGGTAACCCGCAGGAAGCTGGAACCCGTGGATCGGGTTGCCGCCACCCGCCGAGCTGCCAAAAAGCCGACCGTCGTCATCACGGGCAAGTCCCCACTGGCTGATGCGCTCCATCGAGTGGCGCCCTTCGGTGAGCTTGCCGTCCTTGTAGGTGAAGCGGAAGTCGTTGGTGCAAATCGTGTTGTCCAGGTTCCACAGCATCCCCGAGCCTTGGTGCTCGACGTTCCCGCCGGTGTTGCGCCCGACATAGGCGGCCTCGCGGCGGTCGGAAACGCCGTCCTTGTTGTCGTCAAAGTAGGCCCAGACAGCCGTCGAGTTGCTGAAGTTCACCAGCACCCGGTCCTGCAGCGGCAGGACCATGCGCGGCAGGATCACCCCGTCGATGAACACCGTGCGCTTGTCCATGACCCCGTCGCCATTGGTGTCGACGAGCTTGACGACGCGGCTATCAGGCTTGAGTTGGTCGGTGGCAAATTCGTCCTGCATGTAGGTGCGGAACTCGCAAACGTACATCGCGCCGTTGCCGTCGAAGGCAAAGTTGGTCGGCTCCTCGACCATCGGCTCGCTGGCGACGCACTCTAACTTGTAGCCCTTGGGCACCTCGATGGTCTTGATCTGCTCCGCTGGGGTTAGCGTTGGGAACGGGGTGTCCGGGTTCCAGCCTTCCTGCGGGGCCTGTTGGGCCAGCGCGGAGACCAGGCAGACGCCTGAAATCAAGGGCAAGAGCGAGGACGGACGGCAGCGGGTGGCTTTCATGTTAGTCGTGGAGCGGCTCTATACGGAACGCGCAGGGCATTCCTTTGGAGGATGATGGCGAAAAGTTATTCCGCAGCCGGGTGGGCGCTTCTGGGGGACCCATGCTGAGGCAGAACTGGTTCATAGCAAATTGCCGCCGCCGTCAAGGACGCCTTGGAGGGTGGCCGTTGGAGCTACTGGGAGCGCTTCTGGCGGGGGACTTTCTTGAGTTCCTCGCTGGTGAACGGCTCGCGGCGGGCGGCAAGCTCCGCGCGGGCAGCGGCAACTTGCGCGGCCGTGGCGGGGACGCTCCACTCGTTCCAGCGCTGGCCGATGAAGTTGATCACCGCGGCAAGTTGCTCGTCATTATAGGTGTTTTCGAGTGGCAGCATCACCCCATCGCCATAGGTTTTGCCCTCGATGGGGCCTGTTTGGCCCTTGAGGAGGATGCGGGTGATGGCGCCGAGGTTACCGTTGTCGCGGAACCATCCCGAGCGGTTCAGCGGCGGGGCAAGCAGGCCGTTGCCCTGCTTGACGCCCTTGCCCTCGGGCCCATGGCAGGCGCTGCAGAGCGACTCGTAGATCTTCTCGCCCTGCTTGCTTGACTCGCTGAGGACGATTTTGTGGCGGTTGGCCTGCTCTTTGCCCAACAGGGCGGCGATGATCGGGTTAGGCGTGGTTGTCAGCGCGGCGGGGATTTGCAGGCCGGCCGCGCGGTAGGCGAGGAAAAGCTGGATGCGCACGTGCGCATCGGCGTCGCCTAGCATGGCGCCGAGCTTGGCTATGATGTCCGGGTCGCCAGCGGCCAGCCAGGACTCGGCGAGCTGGACGGCGGCGCGGCGCACCCGTGGCGTGGTATGGCCGAGGTTGACGCCGACAAGCTCCTTGGGCAGCGCGCCGAGCCCGTGGAGTGCCCAAAGCGCATGGATGCGCGCGTTGGCGTCGGCATGCTTGGCCGCCATCTCTAGCAAGGCCGGGATGGCCGAGCGGTCGCCACGGCTAACAATGAGCATCTGCGCGGTGTCGCGCCACCAACCGTCAGGGTTGCTCAAGTGGGCCACCAGTTGGGTGGGTGTCTCATCCAACATTTTCGGGGTTGTTGGCGCTGGTTTGCGCGAGTCCGGGACGAGGCGCCAGATCCGGCCGTGGCGGACGACGTCGACCATGCCCCATTTTTTGACGCGGAGGTAGCGTTTGACGGCCTTTTCGCTGCCCTCGCTCAGGTTGGTCGGGAACCAGGCCTTTTCCTGAATGATGCCGCGGTACATGTCGGAGAAGACGAGGGTGCCGTCCGGGGCATTGGCGCTCCAGACCGGGCGGAAGTAGGCGTCGGAGCTGCGGATGAATTCGCTGCCCGGGAAAACATTGGTGGCCACCCCAAGGCCGTCGTTCCAGTCGATGCGGCTCAGGCGCAGAAGGCGGCCAACCGGCTCGCAGACGACATGCATGCCGTACCAGTCGGGCATCAGCGAGCTGCGCAGGATAGTCTGGCCCGAGGAGGACGAATGGGTGGTGAGAATCCGTTGGTTTTCAAAGTCATAGGCGCTGTCCCAGACCTTGCAGAGGGAGAACACGTCGCGGTAGTTGGGGCCATGCTCGCGGACATCGACGATCGGGTAGCCGGCGGGGAGTTGGAAGCCGTGGTTTGGGTTGGCCGCGCCAGCGGAGCTGGCAAAGAGTCGGCCGTCGTCATCGCGGGCCAACCCCCACTGGCTGATGCGCTCCTTGGAGTGGCGGCCTTCAATGAGCTTGCCGCCTTTGAAGGAAAACCGGTAATCATTGGTACAGATCGTGTTGTCTAGGTTCCAGATGAGTCCTGACCCTTGGTGCTCGATGTTGGTGCCATTTTTGCGGCCCTCGAAAACCGCTTCGTGGCGATCGGCGACGCCATCCCGGTTGTCGTCGAAGTAGGCCCAGACGGTGGTGTCGTTGCTGAAGCTGACGAGCACGCGGTCGTGGAGGGGCAGGACCATGCGGGGAAGGATGACGCCGTCGATGAACACGGTGCGCTTGTCCATGATTCCGTCCGCATTCGAGTCGACGAGCTTGACCACACGGCTGACCGGCTTGTTCTGGTCAGTGGCATGCTCGTCCTGCATGTAGGAGCGCCATTCACAGACGTAGAGGGCTCCGTTGCCATCGTAGGCAAAGGCCGTCGGCTCCTCGACCATTGGCTCA
>JBILQA010000209.1:0-5468 GCA_044373535.1 Akkermansiaceae bacterium
CTGCGTGTTGTTAGACCCGCAGGGCCGCTGCGGGCTGCAGCGCTTCGCCGTGGCGGAGGGGCGCCATCCTTGGTATTACAAGCCCTTGACCTGTTGGATTCATCCGCTGGCCCTGCGGCCAATGACCCGGGATCGCGACCGGCCCGAGTTGACCGTGCATGGCCCTGAGGACGACCCGCAGCGGACTGCGGGCTATGCGGGTTTTGCCTCCTGCACCCATTGTGGCCGGCCGGATGCGGCCGGCGCGTCGGCGCGGGTGGTCCTCGCTGCCGAGTTGGCGGCGCTTGGCCAGCTCGCGGGGCGTGACTTGTTGGGCGAGCTCGGCGGACATTCTGCGCCGGCGGATTGGCGCGCGTAGGGTGACTTCTTGCTTCTCAGATGGGCTAAAGCCAGCAGACTGCTGGCATGATCGACATGCTGGTGCGGCTCTATGACTTGCCCGACACGCGGGAACTTTATGCGGCGGTGGAGGGTCGCGGAGTGGTGCTGCGGCGTCCCGGGGTGTACGAGAAGCACCTCGTGGCTGGGTGGGTGGCGGAGAATTTCTCCAAGAAGTGGGCGAGCGAGGTGGAGGTGGCGCTTACGCGCCAGCCGGTGAGCTGTTTTATCGCCACGCGAGAAAAGCAGATCTTGGGGTTTTCCTGTTATGAGACGACTTGCCGTGGGTTCTTTGGACCGACCGGGGTGGTTGCGTCAGCGCGCGGCGAAGGGTTGGGCAAAGCATTGTTGTTCAAGGCATTAGAGGGTCTTCGCGAGCTCGGCTACGGCTACGGGTTTATCGGTGGTGTGGGACCGCGTGAGTTCTACGCGAAGAACGCGGGGGCGGTGGAGGTGCCGGGGAGCGACCCGGGGATTTATCGGGACATTTTGCCCGGGTAGGCCAAGAGTGCCGGCGCTATGCAGGATCCGGCTTATGTGAGGAAGGCGTTCGCGCGCATCGCGGACCGCTACGTGGTTACCAACCATGTGTTGAGTGTGGGCACCGACATCCTATGGCGGCGCAAGGTGGCCCGGATTGTTAGACGCTGGAATCCGGCGCGTCTGCTCGATGTGGCCACCGGTACCGGTGACCTTGCGCTGGAGATCCAGGACCTGTGTCCGCAGGCGGAGATCATCGGCAGCGACTTCTGCGCTGAGATGTTGAGCCACGCGGCCCGGCGTGGGCTTGGGAAAACCTTGGTGGCCGATGCGCTGGACCTGCCGTTTGAGGACGGGGCGTTTGACGTTGTCACCGTGAGCTTTGGCCTGCGCAACATGGCTAGTTGGGAGGGAGGGCTGCGCGAAATGGGGCGGGTGATCCGCCCCGGCGGGCACCTGCTGGTGTTGGATTTCTCGTTGCCGGAGAATCTGCTGCGCAACCCGTACCGGGTCTATCTGAACAAGGTTCTTCCCAAGATCGCCGGGCTGCTAACCGGCCAGCGGGATGCCTATGAATATTTAGCAGGGACGATAGAGCGCTTTCCGAGCGGCCAGGCGATGATTGATTTGATCGAGCGGCAGGGGTTTTGCGAGGGCGAGTGGATTCCCCTGAGCGGCGGGATCGCGTCAATCTATACAGCGTTAAGGGCGGGGCAATGAAGTCGGAGGCCGAAGTGCTCGCGGGCGTGGAGCGCGCGTTTGAGCGGAATTTCAGCCATCGTGGTGAGCTGGGGGCCTCGGTGAGCGTGTGGCGCGACGGGCGCGAATTGCTGTCGCTCGGCGAGGGTTGGTGCGAGCGCGAGAAGGTCCGGCGCTGGACGGCCGAGACGCTCGTGCCGGTCTATTCGGCCACCAAGGGGCCGGCCGCGGCCACCCTGCTGTGGGTGCTGGCCGACCATGGGCTCGGGCCCGACGACTGGGTGGAGCGGGTTTGGCCGGGATTCCCGGTGAGTGGCGCGACTTTCGGCGAGATGCTCTCCCACCAGTGCGGCCTGGCCGCGCTTGATGTCAGTGCGAGCGTTTGGGATCGCCAGGAGGTCATTGCCGCCATCGAGGCCCAGGAGCCCAACTGGAGACCGGGCACCGGCCACGGATACCATCCGCGGACTTGGGGGTTTCTGCTCGACGAGGTTGTTAGGCGCCTCGCCGGTGAGCCGCTCGGGGATGTCTGGCGCCGGGCGATTGCCGGGCCGCTGGATCTGGACTTCTGGATCGGCTTGCCGCCAAGCGAGTTCTCACGGGTGGCGCGGCTCTATCCGGGCAAGGCGGACAAGAGCGACATGGATGGCGACTTTTACCGCGAGTTTCTTACGGAGGGGACTCTCGTCAGGCGCGCGTTCAGCTCGCCGCGGGGTCTGCAGGCGGTGCAGGAGATGAACGCGGCAGAGTCGTGGGCGGCGGGGTTTGCGGCGTTTGGCGGGGTTGGCAGCGCATCGGCGCTGGGGCGCTTCTATCAGGCGGCGAGTGGCGCACTTGGCGACGGGATTTTCACGCCGGAGATGCGCGAGTGGATGTCGTTCAGGCGGGTCAATGGTGATGACCAGATCATGCGCACGCGCACGGCGTTTTCGGCCGGGATGATGATGGATCCGCTGGGCGAGGATGGCATCAAGCAGCGGCAGTTGTTTGGGAGTTCCAACAGCGCGTTTGGCAGCCCGGGTGCGGGCGGCAGCCATGCGTTTGGCGATCCGGCCACTGGCTGGTCGTTTGCCTACGTGATGAACCAGATGGAACTGAGCTTGCTGCCGGCGCGTAAGAGCCTGGAGATGGTTGAGGCGCTGGCGGGGCGCTAGCTGCTGTCCGCTGGACCAGCCTGCGCTCAGTCCAACCTCTGGGGATCGGGTTGCGCGGTAGAGATCGCATCTTGCTTGCTGAGGGGATTTGGATAGAAAGCGGGTTCATGGTGGAGGCGGCGATAAGGATCGAGGAGGTGCGCAAGGTCTACCGTGGTGGCATTGAGGCGCTCTCGGGCATTGCCATCGAGGTGCCGCGCGGGTCGGTCTTCGGCTTGCTTGGGCCCAACGGGGCGGGCAAGAGCACGCTCGTGAAGATCCTCCTGACGATCATCCGGCCAAGTGCGTGCCGCGGCGAGATGCTGGGCCGGCCGGTGGGCTGCAAGAAGGTGTTGGGAAGAATCGGCTACCTGCCGGAGCATGCCCGGTTTCCGGAATACCTGACGGGCGAGCAGGTCATCGGTTATTCCGCCGGGCTGTGCGGGATCTCAAGGCACGAGACGCGGCGGCGCACGGCGGCGCTCATCGGGCGGGTGGGGATGGCCGGTTGGGAGAAGCGGCGGCTGGGGACCTATTCCAAAGGGATGCGCCAGCGCATTGGGATTGCGCAGGCCTTGGTCAACGAGCCGGAGTTGGTTTTTTTGGACGAGCCAAGCGACGGGGTGGACCCGGAGGGGCGCATCGAGATCCGCCGGATCATTGAGGAGCTCAAGGGCGAGGGGAAGACGGTGTTCGTCAACAGCCACCTGTTGGCCGAGGTGGAGCAGGTGGCCGACCGGGTGGCGATTTTGGCGCAGGGGCGGGTGATCGAAACCGGGGTGATGAGCGAGTTGACCGAGGCGGGGCGCAGCTACGAGGTGCGCACGCAAGGCCCGGTGCCGGGGGGATTGCGTGAGAGCCTCGTGGCGCAGGGGTTCAAGGTCGGCGGCGACTTGGTATCGGTGGCGGGGGAGGATCCTGCGCGGGTGCAGCCGGTGATTGACGAGCTGCGCCGGGCGGGCGTGACGATCCGCGAGGTGCACGAGGTTCGCCGATCGCTCGAGGACCTGTTCCTCAGCGCGGTTAGAAACCACAAGGCGGGAAAATAATGCGGGCATTCATCACGATCCTTATCGACTCGCTGCGGCTGCTGCGGGCGCGGGCACTATTCTGGGTCACCTTGGGGCTTTCAGCGCTGGTCGCGGTGGTTTTTTTATCCATCAGTTTCACTCCAACGGGTATTTCGGTGTTGTTCGGGTGGGTGACGTTGGACAACGAAGTGCTGCGCGCGGGCAGTCCGATGGCTGAGGTTGTGTACTTGGGGATGTTCTCCAACATCGTCGTGGGGCTGTGGCTGTCATGGGCGGCGATAGGGTTGGCGTTGATCTCGTGCGCGTCGATTTTCCCCGATTTCATGGCGGAGGGATCCATTGGGGTCTCGCTCTCCAAGCCGGTGGGGCGCTTGACGATTTTCGTCTACAAGTATCTCGGCAGTTTGATGTTTGTAGCACTGCAGGTTGGGATCTTCGCCCTCATCGTGTTTTTGGCCGTGCGCTGGCGGATCGGGGTATGGAACCCGACCATCTTCTGGTCTGTGCCAATTGTGCTGCTGGTCTTCAGTTACTTGTATGCAGTTGTGGTCATCGTTGCGGTGAAGACCCGCTCGGTGCTGGCGGCGATTTTCGCCGCCATCCTCGTGTGGTTTGTCTCCTACCTGGGGCAGAGGGGCGAGGAAGTGCTCTACCTGCTCTCGCGCGATGAAGTGGCCGACGCCAGCGGCGCGACCCCGCTCAAAGATTGGCATGGGAGGAGCGTCTGGCTCATGGCGGTGCTGCCGAAAACCGGGGAGACCGCAAGGCTGCTGGACCGCCTGGTGGTCGCCGGCGGCGGGCGCGGAATTGACCCCAGGGCGCTCATTGGGGCATTGACCGGGAGGTCTGCCGGGGGGGCTGACGCGGCGCAGGAGCGTCATTCAGTGGGCTACATCGTGGGCACCTCGCTCGGGTTTGAGGCTGTGCTGTTGGTGCTGGCGGCGTGGGGGTTCTGCCGCAAGGATTTTTAGCCGCCGTGGATTGGACCGAGATAGACCGGGAGGATTTCCGCCGATTGCTGGTGGAGATTGACGCAGCGCGGATGCCCTTTGGCAAGTATGCCGGGTTTCCCATCACGGACCTGCCGAGCGAGTATCTAACGTGGTTTGCGGAGCGCGGCTTTCCCAAGGGGCGGCTCGGCGAGTTGTTAGCCTACGTCTACGAGATCAAGGGGGTGGGGATGGATGGGGTGTTTGAGCCGCTACGCCAGGCGCGAGGCGGGCGAGCGAAGATGCGCAAGCCGCGGCGGCGCGGGTATGACTTCGAGTGAGGTGGCCGGCGGGCACAAAAAAAGGAGCTTCCTCGCGGACGCTCCTTTAAGAGAGACAGGAATAGTCAGGCGCAGCGGCTCACGGGCGCGGTGCCGAGGAGTTCTCCTCAGCGGCCTTGTCTTGGGACTTGCTGGTGTAGCGCCAACGGATGCGGTTGCGCTTGGATGCGGTGCGGAGCTTGCGCTGACGGCGTTGAGTCGGCGTTTCAAAGGCACGGCGGCGACGCATCTCCTCGAGGATGCCCTCGCTGTCGAGCTTGGTCTTAAGCCGCTTGAGCGCGCGATCCACGGGCTCGCCTTTCTTCAATTGAACTCCTCGCATATGGTCTTCGGTCGAATGTATTTGGGTTGTCCCTCGGGATTGGCGCGGAAACTAGGAAGGGAATCCAGCAGGGTCAAGGCGGAAATGGCCTGCTAACAGAGAAAATCCGCCATTTGCGTGGGCTTGCGGTCAAGCGGCGCTCATGGCGCGACGCT
>JBILQA010000210.1:0-5459 GCA_044373535.1 Akkermansiaceae bacterium
TGCGGCCGCCGTTAGGGGCGCTGTCGGCTGACAAGGCGTAAATGCGCCCATTGTTGTGAGATGTCCAACCACCGATGAAGTCCGCAACAAAGAGGCGCCCATCGTAGCTGTATTCCACATCGGTGGCTGCCACGCCCCAATTGAGCTTGCGTGCGCCCTCGTACTTCATGCCGGCGCCGTCGGGGGTGACCTTGAAGGAGTGGATCCCGGATGCGGCCTGGCTCGCTTTGTAGTCGCAGACCAGGAAGCGGCCGCGCTCGCTCTCGAGAAAGCCGGTGCCCGGATAGTAGGTGAGGCCGGACGGCCCGCTTGTGAGGTTGGCCACTGGTGCGACGATGAAGGCCGGCTGGGAGTCGTTCTGGGTGTCGGCCATGCGCTCGGTCATCCACGGGCTGGGTGGCGGAACGGCCAGGCCGATGTCCTCGCGGAAGGTGAAGAGTGCTTGGTGGTGCATCGTCCAGCCGGAGGTGGCGCCCTCCATGATGTAGACGATGCGGGACGGATCGCCCTGATCGGAATTGTTGTCCACGGTGATGCCGTTGCCGAGCTCGTCAAAGGCGATTTCTTTTGGGTTGCGCAGGCCGGTGTGGACGAGCTCGAAGTTCGATCCATCGGGCTCAAAGCGGAAGATGGCGCCGGCGTCAGGGGAGTGGAGTTTCTTGCCCTCGCGGGTGGTGACGCTGAAGCCGCGGTCGCCGATGGTGCCGTAGATGCGGCCATCGTTGCCCAGCGCGAAGCCGTTCATGTCGTGGCCGGAGAGGGAGATGCGCACACCAAAGCCGTCTGCGACGATGCCGCGCTTGTCGGCGGAGCCGTCGCCGTTGCTGTCCTCGAGGGTGTGAATTTTCGGGATGCAGGCGAAGTAGACCTTGCCGAGATAGGCGAAGACGCCCGCGCCGGTGCCATCAAGGACGTCATTGAAGCCATCGGCAAAAACCGTCATCTTGTCGGCGGTGCCGTCGCCATCCTCGTCGACGAGCTTGCGGATGACCTCGGTCTTGGCCGTCATCCAATCATTGGAGCGCTTGGCCTTCCACTTCTCGTGCAGGGCGCGGCGGTCGGCGGTCGTCTGGCTGGCAAGGTCGTCGAGGTACCAGTAACGGTTATTGCGATCGTCCTCGACGCCGAAGCGGAACCTGTTGGTCTCGGCAACAAACAGTGCGCCCTGTTCGTCGAAGCCAAACGCTGTTGGAGCCGTGACGCCCTTGCCGTCGTGGTCGGCGAAGATTTTCATGCTGGTGCCCGACGGGATCTGGTTGCCGGCAAGCACCGGAGTGGCGACAAGGTCGCTGGCAATCGCGTTGGCGGCCATCGGCTGCGGCAAGACGGGTTTTGCGACGTCGTTCATCAAGACGTTGTCGATGGCGATGAGGCCCCACTTGCCGGTCGCCTCGTCGACGGCCCTGAGCCGCGCGGTCTTGTCGCGCAGCTCGTTGACATCCCAGCTAACCATGCGGAACTCCAGGCTGTCCTGGCCGGTTGCCTCGCGGACGACCTTGCCGTCGACGAGCAACTGAACTGCGGTCTTGCCCGGGGTCTTGCCGCCGGCGATGAGGAAATGGATGTTAGAGGTGGAGATCTTGAACTCGGGAGAACTCAGTGCGCCGGTGGCCGCCTCGCCGCCATGGCCGGAAGCGGCAAACCCGCCGCCGATGAAGCCGCTGAAGCGTCCGCTCATACCCTCGGGGGTGCCGCCAACCGGTCCCCTGCCAAAAGCCTCACCGGACTCCTGCCAGGAGTCGAAGCCATCGCCCTCAAACTGTTGATAGGCGCCTGCCTGTTCGTAGGCAGCCAATGCGCCGGCAAGGAGCGCGGTTGCGGAGGTGAGAGCGACGAGTATTTTCATGGGGAATGATCGCGGAGAATGGGATTTTGGCGGCAGGCTGGAGGCCCCCAGCGCTGGCTGACCTTAAACAAGTGAATTGTGAGGGGGAAAGGGCAATCCTTGCCTGTTTGACCGGGGCAATTAGACGCTGCAGGTGAGGGAATCCTTTCGCGCTTTGCACGCGACTGCTAAATGTTAGTCCTAGCGAGCGCCGCTGCGGCGCCTCGGCCGCCCAATCCGCAACCCGAAGGACATAGATAAAATGAAATTCCTCTGCCTGATTTTTGCCTGTTTGAGTTGCGCCCTGGCGGCGGCGAGGGAGGGAGACTACGAGGTGGTCGTCTACGGCGGGACATCGGGCGGCGTGGTGGCAGCTGTGCAGGCGGCGCGGGACGGCCGCACGGTGGTGCTCATCTCGCCGACCAAGCACCTTGGCGGGCTGACCACCAGCGGGCTCGGGTGGACAGACCTTGGGAGCACGAGCATTCTGGGCGGGATGAGCCGTGATTTCTACCAGGAGGTCTACCGCCACTATCAGAAAGAGGAGGCCTGGAAGTGGCAGAAGCGCCATGAGTACGGCAACAGCGGGCAGGGGGCGCCGGCCTTTGATGCGAAGACGGAGCTCGGCTCGGTGTTTGAGCCGAGTGTGGCCGAGGGGATCTTGGGCCAGTGGATTGGCGCAAGCAAGGTGCCGGTGGTCACCGGGCGGCTTGACCTGAAGGCCGGGGTGAAGATGGACGGCAAGCGCATCGTGGCGCTGCGGCTTGAGGATGGCCGCGAGTTTGGCGGCAAGATGTTCATCGACGCGAGCTACGAGGGGGACCTGCTGCCCGGCGCGAGCGTGAGCTTCACGGTGGGCCGCGAGGCTAACAATGCCTATCAGGAGACGGTGAGCGGCGTCCAGTCGAAGCGGGCGGCCAAGAACCAGCTGCCCAAGAACATTGACCCGTACCTCGTGAAGGGTGACCCGACCAGCGGCCTGCTGCCGGGTGTCAATCCGGATGCGGGGGGCGAGGATGGAGCTGCCGACCACCGGCTGCAGGCGTACTGTTACCGGATGGTTCTAACCAACGTGGCGGAAAACCGGGTGATGGTTGGGAAGCCGGCTGATTACGACGATAAGGAGTACGAGCTGCTGTTCCGGGCGATTGAGGCTGGGCAGGCCAGCGAGTTTTTCAAAACCAGCAAGGTTCCCAACGGCAAGACCGACTCCAACAACTCGGGTGGCATCTCAACGGACTACATCGGGATGAACTACGGCAAGGACTGGGACTGGACCACGCTAAGCCATGACGAGCGCGCGGCGCTGGCCAAGCGCCACGAGCGTTGGCAGCGCGGGCTTGTCTGGACGCTGCAGAACCATCCGAGGGTGCCGGAGAAGGTCCGCAGCGGCTATGCCCAATGGGGCTTGGCCAAGGATGAATTCGCCGACAACGGCCATTGGCCGTATGATCTCTATGTGCGCGAGGCGCGGCGGATGGTTTCCGACTATGTCATGACCGAGGCGCACTGCACCGGCAGGGAGGTGGCGCCTGATCCGGTCGGTATGGCGGCCTATGCGATGGACTCGCACCACACCCAGCGCCACGCCGGCGCTGGAATGGTCAGAAACGAGGGCGACATCCAGCACTCAACTGCAGGACCGTATCCGGTTTCATTCCGCTCGATTGTTCCGAAGGTGGGAGAGTGCGAGAACCTGTTAGTTCCGTGGAGCCTCTCGGCCACGCACATGGCATTTGGCTCAATCCGGATGGAGCCGGTGTTCATGTCGCTGTCGCAGTCGGCGGCCGTGGCGGCGAGTCTTGCGTTGGAGCGCGGGGTTGCGGTGCAGAGGGTCGCTTACAGCGATTTGCGCCCGCGGCTTGAGAAGCTCGAGCAGGCGCTCGGGGGCAGCCGCTGAAGGGTTAGATCCGCAGCCAGAGGGATTTCAGGTAAGGCTCGGCGGTGAAGTCGGCGGGCATGGGCGCGTCCTCGATGTCGACCGGGCGTTGGGCACCCTCGCGGACCATCATTTCAAACTCGTAGCCTGGGAGCTTGCGGCAATTGGTGCAACAGAGCATCCAGCCATCCTGCTCGAGGCAGGCGACGGCGAGGGCAACGAGTTCGGCGTAGTCCTTCTCCACCCGGAAGACCTTGCCCTTGTCGTCGCGCGAAAAAGTGGGTGGATCGAGGATGATGCCGCCGAAGCGGCGTCCTTGTTTGGCGAAGCGGCGCAGCCAGTGGAAGGTGTCACCCTTGCAGAAGTGCTGGGTTGTGGTGTCGATCCCGTTGAGCGCCAGGTTGCGTCGCGCCCAATCGAGGTAGACTTGGGAGAGGTCCAAGGTGGTGGTGGCCGCACCGCTGCTGGCCGCGCAAACCGAAAAGCCGCCGGTATAAGCAAAGGTGTTGAGAACGCTGGCGGTGGCGAGGGCGCTGACGCGCCGCCGATTGTCGCGCTGGTCGAGGAAAATCCCCTGGGAATAGCCGGCCTGCAGCGAGATCTCGTAGGCCAGGCCATTTTCCTGCATCGTGAACGGCTCGTCCTGATGCGGGCCGCACAGGTGCGCTGGGCTGTCCTTCTGCTGCTGGTCAAGGCGCTTCCAGTAGACGCTGCGCCCGCTGGCCGCCAGCCAGGAGCGGGCGTCCTCGGCAAGGTAACCGGCCTGGGTGGAAACCAGCCATCTATCAGCAAAGGCCTCCAGATACAGACCTGGCAGCCCGTCGCCCTCGCCGTCTATCAGGCGGACCGCGTCGGTGGCCCCATCTAACAACGGCTGGCGGCGCGCAAGAGCTGCATGGAAGCGTTCGTGCATGGGTGTGATTGCAATCTCAGAGAGTGAGTCTATCATCCAGACCGAAATGAACAAACTGGTCGCACGCTTGAACGAAGCCGTGGAGAAAAGACTCCTGCTTCCCTCCTCCCGCAAGAACCTGCTGATGCTATTGGAAGGCACGGCGAGCCCGACGGCCTTGGCGGCGGTCAGCGAGTTGGTGGAAGGCAACGAGTGGGGGGAGCTCAACGACCGATTTTTTGCGACCTTGGCGTTTGGCACCGGCGGCTTGCGGGGGCGCACGATTGGCCGGGTGGTCACCGAGGCTGAGGCGGGTGATGGGGGGCCGAATGACCGGCCGGAGCATCCCTGCGTGGGTACGGCGACGCTGAATTTCTACAACCTCAGCCGGGCGGTGAGGGGATTATTGGCCTGGGCGAAGGAGGATTGCCGGGCGCGCGGCGTTGCGGGTAAGCCGTTGATTGTGTTTGCCCACGATACGCGGCATTTTTCGCGTGATTTTGCGGAGTTTTGCGCTGGGGTGTGCTGTGATCTGGGAGCGGACGCGGCCTTGTTTGAGTCGTCGCGCTCGACGCCGCAGCTGTCGTTCACGGTGCGCGAGCTCAACGCGGCCGCCGGGGTGGTGCTGACAGCCAGCCACAATCCATCGCACGACAATGGCTTCAAGGCTTACGGGAGCGACGGGGCGCAACTGGTCGAGCCGGCGGCGAGCCGGGTGATAGCGGAGGTTAACGCGATCGTGTCGGAATCCTATGAGGCCTTGCCACTGAGTGAGCGCGGGGAGATTCGCTGGCTCGGTGAGGAGATGGACCGGCGCTACATGGATCGTTTGCGGGGCCACCTGCTGCGTCCAGAACTTGTTG
>JBILQA010000211.1:0-5446 GCA_044373535.1 Akkermansiaceae bacterium
TGGCCGCGCGGTAGCCGCTCGACGGGTTGTGCCACGCCTCGCGCAGAAATGGCAGCATCGCGTCAACCACCGCCGGGTGGGGCGCGGTCGTCGCGTTGTTGTCCAGGTAGACCATGGCTCAAGGGAGCGCCCGTCGCCGCCTAAGGCAAGCGCTTAGCGCGTGCGGGCAGCAAGCCGCGTCAGCCGCCCGGTCTTGTTCCACTCCTCGACGTAGAGATTGCCCTCCGCGTCCCAGCAGATCCCGTGCGGTGCGGTGAACTCGCCGGGCTTCATGTCTGCCGCGGCCACCCCGAAGTTGGCCCACTGGCCCTTGTCAGGGTTGTCGCCCAGAAACGCCACCGGGTTGCCCTCTTTGTCCAACAGGGTGACGCGCCCCTCAAGCTCCGCCACGGCCAGCAAATCGCCGCGGAAGCTCATCGCGCACGGCCGGCGCATCCCCGTGGCGTGCACGCCGATGAAGTTCCCCTCCAGGTCAAGGTGCACCAGGCGGCGGTTCTCCCGGTCGGCCACCAGCAGCCGCGGCTCGCCAAAGCGCGTGTCGATGATCAGGCCATGGCAGGCCTTGAAACCGTTAGGCCCGCCGCCGGGCCCGCCAAACGTCTTGAGCAGCTCGCCGGTGGGCGAAAACTTGTGGATCCTGTTAGACCCGTAGCCAACCGCCAGGAAGACCGCGCCGTCCGGGGCGACGGTGACGGCGGTGACACCCTTGAGGCCGTCGGGGACGGTGACGCCGTCGCGCGGGAAGGTCTGGACGGTTTTGCCGTCGAGATCCATTTTGACGCCCTGCTCGCCGCGGCCGAAGGCGCCGTAGAGGTACTCGGTGTCGCCCTCCATGCGGATCATGAGGCTGTGGAAGCCGGTTTTGTCCGGAGCGATGGTTTTGGCCAGCGAGCCGTCGGGACGGAAGACGCAAATCGAGTGGGCCGCCTCGGTGGAGGCATAGATGAGGCCGGCCTGGTCAATGGCGATGCCCCCGTGGGTGGGCCCAAGCGCCTTGCCGTCAGGAAGCTTTCCCCACCACGCGTGGGCCTGGAAAACATAGCTGCCGTTGCCGGTCGGCACCGGGCCGGCCGCCGCGGGGGCCGCGCCGCGCACGCCCGCGGGCGTCTCGGCATCCGGGTGGGCGCCTGCGGGGAGCGCCAAAATCGCAAGCAAGGCGAAGCAACGGGTGGTGGTGTGCATGTCGGGTGTTAGGTGAGAGGGGATACTAAACGATTAGTTGCGCCAGAGCCAGCGCAGGGCGTCGGGCAGCAGGGTGCCGCCGTGCCTGCCGCTGTGTCCGCCCTGGCCCCAGGAGTAGGAATAGTCGTACTTGGCGAAGGCCAGGGCGGCCTGCATCTGCATGTTGCCAAGCGGCCAGTTGCCGTGGGCGTTGTCGAGGTCATGGATGCCGTCCTGGAAGAATCCGCGGATCGGCTTGGCGGGCGTCTTGCGGATAAGCCCCGGATAGGCGTCGCCGCCGCGGATGTTGGTGAACGAACCGATAAAGGAGATCACCTTGCGGAACTCGTCGGGCCGCTCCCAGGCAACCGTCCACGCGCAAATCCCGCCCGAACTTGACCCGCAGATTCCGCGCTGGTTGGGATCCTTTGTTAGGTTGCGGGTCCTGCCGACCTCCGGCAGGATCTCCTCGAGCAGAAATCTGGCGTAGGCGTCTGACAGGGTGTCATACTCGACACTGCGGTTGTCACTTTTCCAGGGGCCGCCAGCCGGTTCGCCGGCGCCGGTGTGGCCGGGGTCGATGAAGATGGCCACCATGGGCGGGATGTCGCCCTTGGCAATCAGGTTGTCCAAGACGGTTGGCACGCGGAAGTCGCCCGTCGTGCTGACAAACGCGTGGCCGTCCTGGAAGACCATGACGGGGCACGGTTTGGCCGCGTCGTACTGGGTCGGCGTGTAGACGTAGTACTTGCGCTTGGTGCCGGGGAAGATCTTCGAGTCCTTCCAGATGTGCTCGCTGATGGCGCCCTTGGCGACCTCGGGCCTGACCTCGGAGTCCGGGCCGTAGGACGGCTCGGGCGCCGCCGGCAGGGTCAGCACCGGTGCCGGCATGCCCGCGTTGTCTGCCGCAAGTGGCGAGGCAAGGCTAAGGCCCATCAGGGCCATCAGGAGGGTGCGGTGGTGCATCGAAGCCACGCTCCTATCAGAGCTGCCGCACCGTGGCCACCGGAAAACCCGTGTCAGCGGCCCGCGGGCGCTCCCGTTGGCGCCAGCGCTGAACGGCTAGGCGCCTGGCAGCACGGCTTGAGCGGGGGCGCGGCGGGCGCTTGCACAGTTAGGCAAGGCACGCACGCTGGCGCGCCCTGGTCACCCGGCGCATGCAGCTTCCAGACGAGCAGCAGTGCGAGGCCGGCAAGCAGCGCGAGATCCAAAACCGGACGGGTCATTCCTAACGATAGCGTGGACCGGCTGGGTTTTCAACGCCTGCGGCGGCGCTTCGGCGCCTCGCTGCCCTCAGCGGCGGATTGTTTGCCGCGGCGTGGGGCAGGGGAGTCGGAGGATTTTTTCCCGCGGCCTTGGCTGCGCTCGCCCGAGCTGGCTCGAGATCCGCGGCGCGGCGCGTCGTCCGAGGAGGATCGGCGGGCGGAGCGCTTGGCTGGGGCGTGCGGGTTCTCGCTGCGCTTGGACGCGCGGTCGCCGGGCTTGGCCTCCGGGATGGAGGAGATGCGGAAGTCGACGAACTGGCGCTCGAAGTCGATTTTTCCGATCGTCACTTCGAGCACCTGGCCGAGGCGCAGTTGCTGGCCACCGGAGGCCGAGTAGCGCCCCAGGCTGGGCTCGAAGTACCAGTCGCCCTTGGGGAAATGTTCGCGTTTGACCAACCCGCGGGTCTGGATGGCGAGCGCCTCGACGTGCAGGCCCATGGGACGCACGTCGGTGACCACGGCCATGAACTTCGGCGGGTTGTCGCTCTCCGCGCTGGTCGCCAGATACTCCAACATCTTGAGCCGCTTCGTCTCGTTCTCCGCCTCCGCGGAGGTCCGCTCGGTGGCGGAAATGTGCGCCGCAATGGTGGTCATCTCGCTGTGCGGCGGCGTGCTGTCGGGCTTGGCCGGGCGGTTGACTAACAACCCCTGCAGCGCCCGGTGGACGATGAGGTCCGCGTAGCGCCGGATCGGGCTGGTGAAGTGGCAGTAGTCGCCCTTGGCCAGACCGTAGTGGCCCAGTGGATCGGGATCATAGGCGGCACGCTTGAGGCTCTTGAGCAGGCCAATCTTGATCGCGTGCTCCTCGGGGCGGCCCTTCGCCTCATCCAACAATTTCTGGATGTGCAGCCGGTTGGTCAGGTCGCCGGGCGAGTAGCCGTGCTGGCGCGCCACCTCGGCGTACTCATTGAGCTTGGCGGTGTCCGGATCGTCGTGGACGCGGAAGATCGCGGGCTTCTGGTTGCCCTTGAGCGCACGGGCAACCGCCTCGTTGGCTAACAGCATGAACTCCTCCACCAGCTGGTGGCTCTCGTTGTACTCCTCGATGGAGATGCCGATCGGCTTGCCCTTGTCATCGAGCTTCACGCGGGTTTCGGCCATGTCCATGTCAAGCGCGCCCTGGTCGAAGCGGCGGCGGCGGATCAGGGTGGCAAGCTTCCATGCCTCGCGCACCGCCTCGGCGACCGGCCCGCTGCCCTCGCCGACGATCATTTTCTGGGCCTCGGCGTACGTGAGGCGCGCCTGGCTGTGGATGACCGCGTTGTAGAACTTCGCTCCGGTGACCTTGCCGGCCGTGTCGATCTGCAGCACGGCGAGCTTGGTGAGCCGGTCGACCTTGGGGCGGAGGCTGCAGATGCCGTTAGAGAGTTCCGGCGGCAGCATCGGCAGCACCCGGTCTACCAGATAGGTCGAGTTGCCGCGCTGGCGGGCTTCCACGTCCAAGGCGCTGGAGGGCTTCACGTAATGGGAAACGTCGGCAATGTGGACAGCGAGTTCCCAACCGTTTTCCTGCGGGGTCACGCAGATGGCATCGTCGAAGTCCTTGGCGTCTTCCGGGTCGATGGTGATGACCATGCGCTGGCGCCAGTCGATGCGCTCGCTGAGCTCCTCGGGTTGGACGGTGTCGGGCACGCCGGCGGTCTCGCGGCGGACTTCCTCGGGGAAGGTGGTGGCCAAGCCGTGGCGGTGGATCACGGCCTCGATGTCAACGCCCGGGTCACCCGGCCAGCCGAGCACCTCAATGACGCTGCCCACCGGGGTGTCGCTGGGTTTGTCCCAGCTTTCGAGCTCCACGACGACCTTCTGCCCCGGTCGGGCGGTTGTTTCGCCGGTGATTTCCACCCGTGGAGGCATGGTCGCCTCGTCCGGGATGACCCAGCGGTCGTCGCCATGGGTCTGATAGATGCCGACGATGTTGCCGCGGCGGCGCGAGAGGACCTTGCGAACGCGCCCGGTCCACTCGGCCGCGCCGGTGTCCGGAGCCGACGAGCTGCGTCCGGTTGGCGGGGAATGTTCCATGACGACCTCGACGCGGTCGCCGTCGAGGGCCACGCCGGTGTACTTGGCCGGCACCTCAAAGCGGGTGTAGGAGTTGAACGGCACGGTGCTCTGCTGGTTGGCCGCGTCGCCAAGGTCGGGATAGAACCAGGCGAACCCGCGCGGGTGCAGGCGCAGCAGGCCGGTGAGGGCCGGCGCATCCGCGGCAATCCCCTTGCGCTTGCTTGCTCCCTTGGCTGCTGGCTCGGGCTTGGCGCGCTCCTTCTTGTTGCCGCCCGCCGAACGCTTGTCCGGCGCTGGTTTCGGCTTGCCCGCCAGCTCGTAGCGGCCTTGCCGCAGGTACACGATGTGGCCCTCGCGCTCCAAAATCGCGAGCTCTGAGCGCATCTCGGCGCGTTCGTCCGATCCTAGCTCAAGCTCGCGCGCCAGCTCGGATTTGTTGAGCGGCACATAGCCATCTTTTCCCATCAGCCCGAGCAGGCGGCCCCGAATTCCTTCCAATCCCATGCCGCATCCTGCTCTGCCTAAGCGCCGCGGGCAACCGCAAACCCCGCAAATGCTTTGCAAACCCTGATCAACAGCCTCCGTGCCCCTTGCGTCATGCGGTCGCAGCCATCCAACAGCAATTGCTTTTGCATCGACAGCGTCGGGCGTGTACCCGTATTTTAACTCTCGCAGCACTTCCGCCGCGGGCGCTGTTCTCTTTGTTATTCTCGTGTGAGTTCCTGGGCGCCGCCCCTTTCCCGCCGCAACCCGTTGTCTAACTTTTCCGATCAAGCCATGAAAATGCCATTTCGCTCAAGCCGCCGCGCCGCGGGTTTCACCCTTGTGGAGCTGTTGGTGGTCATCGCCATCATCGTGATCCTGGTTGCCTTGGCGGTCCCAGCCATCCTAGGGGCCCTTGAGAAGGGGAGAATGGTGGCGGCGCTCAACGCGGCCACGGGGCTGGAGCAAGCCATTGATGCGTATTACGACGTTTATGGAGCTCTGCCGGTGGATTCCAACGTGCCGTTCACGACCAA
>JBILQA010000015.1:0-19614 GCA_044373535.1 Akkermansiaceae bacterium
GCGCGCCGAGCTTGACCGCGAGCTTGCCAGTCTCAACCTGCCGCGGCTTGAGCGCCCCGGCGCAAGCGCGCCGCAGACCGCCAGCCGCGTGGAATCCCCCACCGAGGTCGCCAAGCGGCTGGCTGCGGACTCCCAGACACTCGCGGCGCATGCCGCAGACGTCCAACACCTGCTCGACGCCAAGGAGGCTCAGCTCGCCGCGGCGGCCAAGGAGGTCCTGCAGGCGCAGAAGGACTTGTTAGCCATGTCCAAACAACTCAGCGCCCTCAAGCAGCAGCTTGGCTCGGGCCTCACCAGCGCGGAGAGCGACGCCCTGCAGCGCGGCGCCGAGATTGCCGCGGCGCGCACCGCAGCACTCGAGAAGACGCTTGCCGAGGCCAATGCGCGCCTTGCTGAGTATGCCGGCGCGCCGTCCGCAGCCGAGCACGCCAACCTGCAGGGGCTCTATCAGGACGCCCTGCGCGCGCGCGACTTTTTCGAGAAGCGCGCCACCGAGCTCGAGAAGCAGCTTGCCGCGCCGCCGGCCGCTGGCGCCCCTGGCCCAGCGAACTAAACTCTCTCCCGAGCATGCGCGCCCTCCTTCCTTTCGCTGCCGCCGCCGCTCTGGTGATGAATTCCTGTGACCCTGCGGAGAGCACTGACTCCTCGTCCAAGGCCGCGGACCGGCAATCCAAGGAGGCGCTTGAGAGCGCGACACCGACGTTGGAGGCGACCCTCGATGGCCATGCGTGGGTGGCGGCGAGCATCCATTATCATGTGGATCAGGCGTTTGACGCCAAGGAATACGCCCACACGCTCGAGGCGCGGGCCGCCGACGGCTCCCGGCTCGACATGATCATCCTCTGCGGTGAGCTCACCCTGAGCCCGCGCGACTATCCGTCCAGCCAAGCTGAGGAGGTCACCGTGACCTACACCCCAGCGGGCCGCTCGGCGGGGAGCTTTGCCGGCGACGCTGTCCACGACGCGCAGGTCAAGATCACCTCCGAGCGCACCGCCGCGAGCATCCAAGGAGCGTTCAGCGCCACCTTGCAGGATCTCGACCCCAACGGCCGCGCGCTGCGCTTGCAGGGAACCTTTGGCGCTATCCCGCGCGCCAAGCCTTGAGCGCTCGCCGCACCTGCGCGCATTCCTCCGGCGGGAGGACTTTGCTAGGGTTAGATTCTTGCGTGGGATGCCAATGCGCGCTTTCTTCAACCATGCGTTTTCCTGTTATTTCCGCCGCCCTCGGCTTGTTTGTTGGTCTGGCTCTATCCGGCTGCGCCGGCGGTGGCGGCGGTGGTGGCCGCAGCAACAGCGGTGGCGGCGCCGGCTTTCCCCGGGTTGGCCTGGCCTCCGCGCCGAAGATCGTCAACGTCTCCTCCTACGATCCGAAAGAGCGGCAGCGCCCCGGTGACTCGTTCTCCGAGCACAACGTCAGCGCCCTGAGGCGCAACGGCGCCGCCGGCTTGATCGCCCGCGTCGGCAAGGGGCGCGAGCAGGACAGCAAGTTTGGCGCTTTCCTCGGCTCCGCTCACCGCGAGAACCTGCTCCTCGGGTCCTATTACTTTGTCCTCAAGAACGTCGACTCCGTCTGGCAGGCCGACCAGTACCTCGCGCGCTTGCGCCAGATCGCCCGCTCACAGGCGCCGGGCCAGCCGGTTCTTCTGGTTGGCGACTTCGACCAACAGTCCAGTGCGACCGACATGGTGCGCTTCATCAACCGGATCGAGTCGGTCACGGGCGTGCTGCCGGTGATCTATCTGGAAAACAGCACCCGCCTGCGCACCGCCCTGAGCAATGCCACACCCGCCCAGAAAGCGCGCATCCGCCAGTGCCCGTACTGGATCGCCCTCTACTCTAACGAGTACTACGCCAGCCCGCGCGACCTGATGCGCGCCTACGGCGTCTGGAATGACTGGGCGATGTGGCAGTACGCCGGGGTCGAATGGAACCGCCGCGCGCGCTGCTCGGTGGCCAAGCCGTTCTGCAACGGCCCGTGGCGCGCGCCATCGTACTTTGGCGGCATGGACCGGCCACTCGAGCACAATGCCTTCAACGGCAGCCACGCTGACTTGGCACGCTTCTGGGCCGCCCACTCGTGGGTGCCACGCTGAAAAATTAGAGGCCAAGCGCCTCGAAGCGCGCGTCGATGATTTTCTCCGAGATCTTGCCGCGCACCGGCACGTCGGGGGCGAACAGCGAGATGCGCAGCTCCTCTAGCAACCATCCGGCCTCCCACAGCTGCGGGTTTTCCGGTTGGGCGCTCCATGCCTTGATCCACGGGCTCCACCAGCGCCGCACGCGCTGCATTTTCTCCAGGTCCTTGACTAACGGCAGGCTGGCGATGCGCCCAAGGCGCGAGCGGATAGCGCGCAGGTGGCGCTCATAGTCGATGATGCGCGCAAAGCCCGCGCGCCAGGCAAATTCTGCGCGCCAGAGCCAAGCGAGCTCCTCGCGCAGGTCCTCGACGACCGCGCCAAGGTGGCGGTCGGCGGCGTGCGCGGCGAGCCACTCGTCGAGCTCGCGTGAAATCGCGATGGCCTTGCCCAGCGCGTCGCCCACCTTGCTGGCCGCCGCGTGCCAGTTGCCGCGCGCATCCCGGCAAGCCGCGGCAAATGCCTCCGCATCCCGCGGCAGGCCGCCAAGCGCGCCCTCCCCGGCAACCCGCGCAAGCTCGTCAATGGTCGCGCCACCCGTGCCCAACACGCGCAGGTGGATCCGTCCCGCAGGATCCAGCGGAAACTTTTCCGCCACATATTTGAGCGCGCCGGGCTCGGCCAGGCACAGCAGCCGCACGCAGCCGGCGCGGTGCGCCTCGGCCGCTTCAAACGGATTGGCAAAACACCGCACACCCACGGACTTGCCCTCGTCGACCAGCGCGGGAAATGCGCGCCCGCTGCCCGCATCGATGCTTTCGGGCAGCGCATCGGCATCCCAACAAAGCATCCCCTGGCGCTCCCACTCGGCGCCCGCTGCCGCCTCGAAGCGCTCCGTCATCGTGATGGCCAGCTTGCTGCGCAGCGCCTCCGCGTCGCTGCCAAACGCGAGTTCCTCGCCTTCGTCGTCACAAACCCAAAGCTTCATCCGCAGTTCCTCCGGCAGGCGCTCGGGTTCAAACATCCCAGCGTCAATCGGCAGGCGCGTCCGCGTTGTTAGAAACGCCGCCAGCTCGGCAAGCAAGCCGCGCACTGGTTGCGCGCCCGCCCACTGTTCGGCGAACGCCTCGACGGCCGCGTTGACCGGTTGGCACGCCACGCGGAAATCCTTCGGCAGGCTCCGAACTAACAATTGGATGCGCTCCCGCAACTGGCCCGCCACGCCCCATTCGAGCAACCAGCCGGGAAACCCGGCCAGCTCGTCGACGTGCACGCCGACACACACGCCATCGTCGCGCTCGCCCGGCGCGGTATGGTAGTACAGCGGCCAGCTCTGGTCGGCGAAATCCAGCTGGTCGGGGAATCCGGTGAGGTCGAGCGCCGCCGGATCCTCCCAGATGACGTCCTCAAGGCGTGGCATGAGGGCATGCTCATGGGAGCTGCGCCACTGGTGGAAAGCCTTCGCGGTGCACATGCCTGGAGGAATGCGCTGGTTGAAGAAATCAAACAGCGCCTCGGCAGACCACAGGCCGTCCGGGCGGCGCAGCTTTTGCTCCAGCGCGCCGACCTGCTCGCGCAAGTCGGCAAGGTGGCTCAGGAAGGCGCACTCGGCGGTTAGACCCCCGCCCAACAATCCGTCGCGGATGAAGATCTCCCGTGCGGCGGCCGGATCGATGCGGCCAAGGTGGACGGCGCGGTTAGTGATGATCGGCAGGCCGCCGCAGATGACGGTCTCCTTGGCGTAGACGGCCCCCTGCACGGCGTCCCACGCGGCGTGACCATAGCGGTGGCGGCACAGGTGCGGGGCGACAAGCTCAACCCAGGCAGGATCGATGGACGCGGCGCGCCGCGCCCATAGCCGCGAGGTTTCCACAATCTCAAACCCGAGGACCCACTCCGGGCGCTTCTTGGCATTGAACACTCCCGAGCCGGGAAATACGGCAAACTCGCCGCCGCCCGCCGCGCGGTACGCGCGGCTCTCCTTGTTCCACAGGCCGAATTGCCGCGGCACCCCGGCGAGCACCGCGCGGTGCACCAAGTCGTTCGCCGTGAGCTTGGAAAATTCGCCCGCCAGGCGTGGCAGCTTCCACTGCATGTCGCGGCTGGCCACCCCGGCGATCTCGTCGTGGAGGTTGTCCCACTCGGTTAGACGCTTGAAGTTCAGAAAGTGGTCGCGGCAGAACTTGCGCAGCTTGTTGCGCTGCCACCCGCGCCCCTGGCGCAGCGGCGCGAGATCAAGCCACAGCCGCAGCAGACCCGCAAAGTCCGACTCGCCATCGCGCCAGCGCGCCTGCGCACGGTCCGCCTCGCCCTGCTTCTCGGCCGGCCGCTCGCGCGGATCCGGCACGCTGAGGCCGGCCACAATGACTAACAACTCTGCGAGGCACCCGGTCTTCTCCGCCTCGATGAGCATCCGGCCGAGCCGCGGGTCGACGGGCAGCCGCGCGAGGCGGCGCCCCACGTCCGTTAGATCCTTGTGTTTGTCCAAGGCGCCGACCTCGCGCAGGGCGCGGTAGCCCTCGGCGATGTTCTTGGGCGAGGGCGGGTCGAGAAAGGGGAAGTCGGAGATTTCCGGCAGGTGGAGATCCTTCATGCGCAGGATCACACCTGCCAGCGAGCTGCGCCGGATCTCAGGATCGGTGAACTCAGGGCGCTCGGCGAAATCCTCCTCCGAGTACAGGCGCACACAAATCCCCTCGCTGACCCGCCCGCAGCGGCCGCGCCGCTGGCGCGCGCTTGCCTGCGAGACCGGCTCGATCTGCAGCCGCTGCACCCCGCGGCCGGGAATCCACCGGCTCACCCGCGCAATCCCGGTGTCCACCACGTAGACGATCCCCGGGATGGTTAGCGAGGTTTCCGCCACATTGGTCGCCAAGACAATCCTGCGCCGGTTGCCCGACAGCGTGAAGATCCGCTGCTGCTCGGCCATGCCCAGGCGGGCGAAAAGGGGCAGCACCTCGGTGTTGGGGAAGCCGCGGCCCTCCAACATTTCCGCGCAATCGCGGATCTCCCGCTCGCCGGGCAGGAACACCAGGATGTCGCCGCGCCGGTCAACCTCGCCAATCCACTCGACCGCTCGCGCCACATGGCTGCCGAGTTCCTCGTCGTTGTGGGGCGGTAGGTAGTAGTCATCCACCGGAAACATCCGCCCCTCGACTTGGATGACCGGCACCTCCCCAACAACCGGCGCGAAAAACTCCGCAAACGCCCCTGCATCGAGCGTCGCCGAGGAGATCACCAGCCGCAGGTCGCGCCGCCGGACTAACAACTCGCGCAGGTAGCCCAGCAAAAAGTCGATGTTCAGGCTGCGCTCGTGCGCCTCATCAAGGATGAGTGTGTGGTACTTGCGCAGGTCCGGATCGCCCTGGGTCTCGGCCAACAGGATCCCGTCGGTCATGAACTTCAGGCGCGTGTCACGCGACGTGCGATCATCGAAGCGGACCTGATAGCCGACGAGCCTGCCGAGCTCGCTCTTCATTTCCTCCGCGACGCGACGCGCCACGCTGGCCGCGGCGATGCGCCGCGGCTGGGTGCAGCCGATGGCGCCGCGCTGGTCGCCGGCGGCCTGCAGGGCCATTTTTGGCAGCTGGGTGGTTTTGCCGCTGCCCGTGTCTCCCACGACGACGACCACCCGGTGCGCGCGCAAAGCGGCGAGGATTTCCCCGCGCCGCTGCGCCACCGGCAGGTCTTCCGGATAGTTCCACTGGATGTCCTCTGGCGGCATCGGGTCCGGGGGTACTTGGCGCGCGCCGGATTTCCAAGCGCTAAGCGGAATTTTAACCCCTCGGTGGCCGATTCCGCCTCTTGCCAAAATCCCCCGCGTGCCTAACAATCCAGCCCGATGAAACCACTCCGTGTTCTCGCCCTGATGACCGCCGCCCTTGCCGTCCTGAGCCTCGGTTCCTGCAACACCACGCGCGGCTTTGGCCAAGACCTGCAAATGCTTGGAAGCAAGGTCACCAACTCGGCCAACCGGAACAATCCGGCGCCCGCCTACTAGCTTGCGCGGCTGAAGATCATTTCGCCCCGCTGACGGGCTGGGGTTGACCGGCGCGGGGCATTTGCTAGACCCCTCTATGGATCAAACCCGCCGCGCCGCCGTCTCGACCCTTCGCGCATGGTCCAAGGGCCATGCCTACGCCGAGGCGCTTGTCGAACGCCACGCCCAGCGCCAACAGCTTTCCTCCGCCGATCGCGGCCTGCTCAATGCCATCGTCCTGGGCGTCATCCGCAACCGCCGGTTGTTAGACCACTGGATCGGCAAACTGCGCAGCGGCAAGCTCGACCATGAGACCCGCGACATCCTGCGTGTAGGCCTGTGCCAGTTGCTGATCTTGAACCTTCCCGATCATGCGGCGGTGTTCGAGACCGTCGAGGCGGGCAAGCGCGCGGTGCGCGGCTTGATCAACGCGGTGCTGCGCCGCGCCGCCGCGCAGCGCAAACAGCTCATCGACGACCTGCCCAACCTTCCGCCCGCGGTTGCCTACTCGCACCCCGATTGGATGTTTAACCGTTGGAAGGCCCTCTGGGGCATGGAGGAAACCGTGGCCCTCATGGCCTGGGACAACCAGCCGGCCGAAACCTTCGCGCGCCTCATCGGCAACTCGGAAAACCTCCCGCCGAGCATGACCGCCCTCGACGACGTGCCGGGCTTCTACCGCGTCAACGGCGCCATTCCCTTTGCCCCGCTTGCCGAAGGACGCCTCTATATCCAGGACCCAGCCACCCGCCATGCGGTTGAACTCCTTGACCCCCAACCAGGAGAGTCCGTCCTCGACGCCTGCGCCGCCCCCGGTGGCAAGGCCGCCCTGATTGCCGAGAAGCTCTCAGGCAACGGCGAGCTGGTCTGCACCGACTCCAACGAAAAGCGCCTCCCGCGCCTGCGCGAAAACCTCGAGCGCCTCCATCGCGCCGAAGTCCGCGTGGAGTGCCACGATTGGACCCAGCCCGCTCCACCCAACATGCTTACCCGCTTTGACGCGATCCTCTTGGACGTGCCGTGCTCTAACACCGGCGTGCTGCGCCGCCGCGTCGACGCGCGCTGGCGCCTGCAGCCTGAGCACATCACGCTGCTCACCGAGATCCAGCGCGCCATCATTGCCAATGCCCTGCCGTGCCTCAAGCCCGGTGGCAGGCTGGTCTACTCGACCTGCTCGATTGATCCGGAGGAGAACCAGCAGCTCATCGCCCGCGTCTTGGCCGACCATCCGCAGCTGCGCCTCGAGCGCAGCCTCAGCGTGCTGCCCCAGCGCGACGCCACCGATGGCGCCTACGCCGCGCTGCTGCGCCACTGTTAGGCTGTTGGAGCGCGCTGGGCGGTTGCATGCGCGGCCAAGGGCAGTTAGGCTCGGCGGCGTGAGCAGCCGATTCAGTGCCAATGCCGACTATGAGGACCGCGACGTCCACCCGCTCGAGTTGCAACCCGGTGACGAGGTGAGCGTGGGGCCCTCGGACCGGGTGTGGCCCGGCTGGGTTTGGGCCGAGGACCGCCGCGGCCGCACCGGCTATGTGCCTGAGGAGATCCTTGAGCCCCTCGGCGAGGGCCGCCACGCCGTGCTGGAGGCCTACGATCCGCGGGTCCTTGCCGTGAAGCGCGGCGAGGAATTGGAATCGCTGCGCCACATCCATGGCTGGCATTGGTGCCGCAATCCACGCGGCGAGGAGGGCTGGGTTCCGGCCTACCTCCTCAATCCCGCCGGCTGACCCGTTGGCCGGCCGGAAAAAATCCCTTTGATATCCCGGCTGTTGGGGGTTCCATAGGCTATGAAGTATTTGATCAGCATCTTGTTAGCCGCGCTGGGCGGCTGCGCCACCTCGCAGGAGCCAGCCGGACCGCCGGCCTATGTGGCCGAGGCCGCGCTGCCGGATGGCTGGCCGGTTCCCGGGCCCTTCAACGAGGTCAGTGAGAAGTCCTATCCCGCGTACCGCGCCGCCTTTACCACCGGCAAGGGGCAGAACACCGCCTTTTGGCGCCTGTTCATGCACATCAAGAAAAACGACATCCCGATGACCGCTCCGGTCGAAATGGACATGCAGCCAAAGGACGGCACCCTCGAACGCTCAGGGATGGGCTTCCTCTATCAGAACCAGCAGGTCGGCGTTCTTGGCGCCAGCGGTGACAACCTTGAGGTGCGCGATGTGCCCGCCGCCAAGGTGCTCAGCTACACCTGGCAGGGACCGGACTCGGAGGCCAATCTTACCACCGCCAAGGCCGCCCTCGAGGCTGCCATGGCAGCCAAGAAGATCACCGCGAAGGGCTACCGCCTGCTAGGCTACAACGGTCCGGGCACGCCACGGGCCAAGGCGACGTGGGAGCTGCAGGCCTTGTTGGAATGATCCCGGGAGGGTGGATCTGGCAAGATCCGCCGGCGCGCGCCGATGGCGCTTGACCGCGGCGGCCGCTGGGCGTCGCTTTGCCATGGCATGCAGGCAGTTGACACTCTCATCGTTGGCCAGGGGCTTGCGGGCACGTGTCTGGCGTGGGAGCTGTGGCGGCGCGGCGCGGATTTCCTCCTCGTCGACCGCGAGTGCGGCCCGGCGAGCAGCCAGGTGGCCGCGGGGCTCATCAACCCGGTGACCGGCAAGTCGTGGAGCATGGGCTGGCGCTACGCGGAGTTCTTCGCCACGGCGCGCGGATTCTACCGCGGCCTCGAGCCGTTGTTAGGCGGGGTGTTCTTCCATGAGCTGGCGGTGGCGCGAGTGTTTGGCGCCGGCGAGCGGGCGAAGGTGGCCGCCAAACTTTCTAACTGCGAGTTGGCGCACCGTGAGGTGGCGCTGGCGCCGCCATGGCGCGCGGCGCAGGCATGGGAGATCGACGGCGCCGCGCGGCTCGACGCACCGGGATTCATCGCCGCCTCGCGCGAGTTTTTCCGCCGCTACGGGCGTTACCGCCAGGCCAGCGCGGACGCCACCGGCGCGGTGGCGGGGATTGCCGCGGCACGCCGCGTGTTCTGCGAGGGGGCTGTTGGACTCTTGCACGGCGTGGCCAACATTCTGCCGTCACGCTGCGCAAAGGGGGAGATCCTAACAGTGTCGATCCCCGGGCTCGACGAGCCGCGGCTGGTTGTCGGCAACGGCGGCTGGCTCGTCCCGCTAGGCGAGGGCCGCTACAAGGCCGGGGCGCCCTATGAGTGGGGGACGCTGGATGACGCGCCGAGCGCGGCGGGGCGCAGCTGGGTTGAGGGGCTGCTCGCGGGCCTGCTGGATTTGCCGTTTGAGGTGCTCGAGCACGTCGCGGGGATCCGGCCGATTGTGCGGCAGAGCCAGCCGGTCATCGGTCCGCTGGCTGGGCGCGGCGGGATGGTCATTTTCAACGGCCTCGGGTCAAAGGGTGCGCTCTATGCTCCGGGTGCGGCGGCGTGCCTCGCCTCTTGGCTGTTGGACGCCGTGCCGATCGACGCGGAACTCAGCCTGGAAAGGATCAACGGATGAAGCCAGACCCCTTGGGAATTGCCCGCGCGCTCGTCGCCGGATGGGTGCGCGCGGGTGACACCGTGGTTGACGCCACGGTGGGCAATGGCCACGACACGCTTTTTCTAGCCGATCTTGTTGGGCCTGCGGGCCGCGTCATTGGCTTTGATGTCCAAGCCGCGGCGATTGCCGCCACGCGCCAGCGGCTTGACGCCGCCGGGCAGCGTGCCGAGCTCCATGGGCAAAGCCACGCCGCGCTCGCGCAGCATGTTGGCCCCGGCTTGGCCGCGGTGATGTTCAATCTCGGCTACCTGCCCGGCGCTAACAAGGCGGTGACCACCCGCAGCGAGGAGACACTTCCGGCGCTGGCTGCCGCCCTGGCGCTGCTGCGCCCAGGCGGGGGCATCACCGTGGTCTGTTATCCGGGGCACGCCGGCGGCGACGCCGAGGCCGCCGCGGTCAGCGCGTGGGCCGCGAGCCTGCCACCCAAGGAGTACTGCGCGGTGCGCTGCCATGGGCTCAACGCCGCTCCGGGGACCGCGGCGTTCCTCATCGCGGTGAGTCGCATCCCTAGGAAGCCGCCGCCTGGTGAACCGTCAACTGCGTAAACGGGATCACCCAGCCGTGGCGGTTGCACGACTCCAGGGCAAGCGCCTGGATGCGCCGCCGCAGGAAGCGGTAGCGCGGCGCAAGCTCGCCGCAGAAGTCTGCCATGATCTCATAATCAAGCGCCGAGGACGCCGCCGCGGCAAACTCCACGCTCAGGCTCAGCACCGCCTCCGGGCCCAGTAGGCTGATGAGCCCCGCGTGGATCTCCTTCTCCAGCAGCGCGGGGATCTCTCCGGTGGCACCCGCCTGGTGCCGGTAATCGACACCAAACGTCAGCGCCACACGGAAGTTGTGCGACAGGTTCTGCGGCGCCTGGGCGAGGAAGCTGGCAGTCGGATAGGTTTTGCGGATGCCGCCGAGCTGGACGACCTGGACGAAGTCGGGGTTTTGTTGGACGACCTTGCCGTAGGTCGTGTCGGCCAGGATCACCCAGTCGTCCTTCTCGCAGGGAAACCAGAGCTCGGAGGGCGCCCACGGGCGCGAGATCATCCCCTTGAGCTCGCGGATCGGCAGGCGCACGCTGGCGCCTTCCAGCGACGGGTTGCTCAGGTGGGTGAAGATATTGAGGGCTCCCACCTTCCATGGCAGCCCTTGATAGATGACCCGCTCGCCCTCGCGGATGCTGCCGAGATTGAGCAGCGTGCGGATCTGCTCGATCATGCTTGGGATGGTGTTCTTCAGCCCCCAGGCGATGGCCACCAGGAAGATCACCGCCAAGGTTAGCAGCACCCAGTCGTTGGCCAGATAGAGGCTAACAAGCGCGGCGAAAACCGCTCCCGCGATGACCAGGCCGTAGAAGATCAGGTTGAGCAAGCGCAGCGAGAACCCTGCCCCGGCGGTGCGCCGCGCGGCCCGGTGCTGGGCCAACTGATGGAGTCGGCGCGAGACGAGGATGACGCCCCCAAAGATGCCCACCGCGATGACCAGGTTCATTCCGCGGCTGCGGAAGAAGTTCCCGAACGAGCGCGAAATCCGGTTGAACAGCGAGGGGTTGGCCGCGACCCGCTCGGCTAACTGATAGCGGGTCGCCTCAAGCTGCCCCTGGGTTTCGGCGAGGTAGGTTTTCCAGGTGGCGAGTTCCTGCTTGAGCGCGGCGGTCAGTTCGGGGTTTTCCGAGCGGCCAATGAGCTCGCTCACATTCGAGCTGGCGCGCAGGGCCAGCGCGCGGCGCTTTTCCAAGGCTCTGACGATGTTGCGCAGGATCTCCATCTCGCGCGACTCGGAGGTCGCCTGGCGCATTTCGCTGAGGAGCGGCTGGAGGAGGGCCTGGACTTCTTGCTGCCATTGGAAATTCTGCTCCGCGTCGGACTGGAAGTCGGCCAGGTCGATGCCGGTGGCCACCGCGCGGAAGTCGCGCTCAAGTTGGCTCACGCGGGTGGCCAGGTTGTCGAGGGTCCCGGTGATGGCCAGTCGCTCGCTCTCGATCTCGGATTTTTTCAGCACCGCGCGCTGGATGCGCAGCTGCTCGCGCAGGTTGGCGATGGCCACCTGAAGAGTTTCAAGCGTCTGGATGGCGGCGGGGCCGTCGCGCAGGGCGGGCTCGACGGCGCCCGGGTTGTTAGACGCGGGTGCCGCGCCGGCGGGCGCGGGCGCGGGGGCGGTTTGGCCGGCGGCGAGCAGCGAGCAGGCGATCAACACGGCGGGCGTGGCAAGGAAGCGGGGCAGGGCCATGGAATGAGCTTTGCGGGCGGTTGGGTGGGATGCAAGGCGCGGGCGGGCAAGTTTCTGCGCCTTGCCGGACGCGCCGGAGTCTGCGATGGCTGGGGGTGCAATGAGTCGGATGCTGGTTAGGGGAGTGTTGGCAGGGTGCTTCGCGCGAGGCATCGACGAGTACGTGGTGTGCGCCGGGGCGCGCAACGCGGCGCTGGTCGTTGCCCTGCTGCGCGCCGAGGGCGTGCGGGTGTGGGCGCATTTCGAGGAACGCTCGGCGGGGTTTTTCGCCCTCGGGCGCACGATGGTCACCGGGCGGCCGTGCGCGGTGGTCACCACCAGCGGCACGGCCGTCGCGGAGCTCCTGCCAGCGGTCATTGAGGCTCACTATCAGGGCCGCCCGTTAGTGGTGGTCTCCGCCGACCGGCCGGCGGCCTACCGCGGGACCGGCGCGCCGCAGGCGATCCAACAGCCGGGGATATTCGGCGGCTATGTCGGCGGATCCAACGACATCGCCGGCGAGATCGCCGATGGACTTTTTGCCGGCTGGGACGGCCGCTGCCCGTGGCACCTCAATGTGTGCCTCGGCGAGATGGGCGAGGCCGATGCGCCGCTTGGCCAGCCCGCCGAGTTTGTCGCCCAGCGCAATGCCTTTGAAACCGCCGGCCTGGCCACCTTCCTGCGCAAGGACGTCTTTCGCGGCCTCGTCGTCATGCTTGGCGGCCTCGACACCCACGACTGCGAGGAGGTTTTCCACTTCCTTGTGCAACTTGGCGTGCCGGTGCTCGCCGACGCCGCCAGCGGCCTGCGCGAGGCGCTTGGCCGGCTCGTCCTCACCGACGGCGACCTGCTGCTGGCCCACAACCCGCCCGCCAAGATCCTGCGCCTCGGCGACGTGCCCGTCGGGCGCTTCTGGCGCGACCTTGAGGACCGGCCCGAGATTGAGGTCTTTTCGGTGACGCGCTCGGGGTTCTCCGGCCTTGCGCGGCCTAGCAGGGTCGTTGTCGGCGATGTTGGACGCGTCATCCGCGGGCTCGGCAGCGTGGCCGAGGTGGGCGACGTGCTCGACCACTTCCCAGCCTCCACGCGCCGCCGCGCGATTGTCGACGAGCTGCTAGAAGCGTGGCCCGACAGCGAGCCCGGTCTACTGCGCACGCTCTCGGGCTATGCGGCGACGGGCAGCGGGGTGTTCTTGGGTAACAGCTTGCCGGTGCGCGAGTGGGGGATGTTTGCCCAGACTCAGCACCCCTATCCCGCCGTGCACGCCGCCCGTGGTGCCAACGGCATCGACGGCCAGCTCTCCACCTGGCTTGGCACCTCGGCCGACGATGCCGCCGCATGGGGGGTGTTCGGCGATCTAACAACCATGTACGACCTGGCGGCGCCCGCGCTGTTAGGCCAGCTGGTCAAAGTCGGCCGCCGCCTGGTCATCATCAACAATGGCGGGGGGAAAATTTTCAGCCGGGTGGCGAGCCTGCGCGGACTTCCCGCGCCGGAGATGGAGGTCATCACCAACGCCCACTCGCAGGGTTTTGAGGCCTGGGCGGCGATGTGGCAGCTTGGCTATGTTAGAGTGGCGGCGGTCGAGGACTTTGACGCCCTCGACGAGCGGCCCGAGGCGCTCGTGGTCGAGGTGGTGCCCAACGCGGAGCAGACCGAGGGTTTCTGGCGGGCCTACGAAGCGGCGGGAGGCCACGGATGAGCACCACGGTCTGGGCGCTGCATGGGGCGGTGGGGATGGCCGCGGACTGGCGCGAGCTCGCGCGGGCATCTGCCGAGGCGGGCATGGCGTTTCGCGCCGTCGACCTTTGGCGCTTTTTGGACTGCTGCCCGATGTCGCTGGCGGCCTGTGGCGCGGCGCTCAACGAGGAGGCGCGCGCGGTGCCGGGACCGCGCGTGTTGTTAGGCTATTCGCTTGGCGGCCGGCTGGCGCTGCACGCGCTGCTAGACGCCCCCGGGCTCTGGGACGCCGCCGTGATCGTGGCGGCGCACCCGGGCTTGGAATCTGCCGATGAGCGGGTTGAGCGGCGCGCGGCGGACGCCGCGTGGTCGGCCGCGGCGCTCAAGGACGATTGGCCGGCCTTCCTCAGTGCTTGGGAGGGACAGCAGATTTTCCGCGGGGCGGCCGAGCTGCCCGGGGACCGCCGGCTGCTGTTAGCCAGGCGCGCCGCCGTGGCGCGCAGTTTCATCGACTGGTCGCTGGGCGCCCAGCAGGAGCTAACAGCGCAGCTCGGGCGCGTCGGCTGTCCGGTTGTGTGGGTGGCCGGCGCGCGCGACGAGAAGTTTCTCGGCGTCGGGCGGCGCGCGGTGGCGGCCTTGGGGAATGCGCGACTGGTTGAATTTTCCGGCTGCGGCCACCGGGTGCCGTGGGAGAGCCCGGGAGAATTCGAGCGCCTGGTGATCGCCACGGCACGCGCTGGCGCTGGGGGATGAAAAAGGTGCTTTGCGCGGGCCGGAAGGCCAAGCCAAAGTGACGCCATGAAATCCATCCTTTCCGCTGTGGCCCTCAGCGTGCTGGCCGGAGCGGCCGGCGCGCAAGCCCCGGCGATGCGCCCGCTGTTCAACTCCAAGGACCTAACCGGGTGGAGTGGAGCCGGCTACCGGGTAGAAGACGGGGCGATTGTCTGCACGCCCGAGGGGCGCAACCTGGTGACCGACGAGACGTTCGCCAACTATCTGCTGGATTTTGAGTTCCAACTGACTCCCGGGGCCAACAACGGCCTGGGGCTCCACTACCCGGGGACCGGCGACGCGGCGTACACCGGGATTGAGTCGCAGATTCTCGACAACCCGGCGGAGAAGTTCAAGGGCCTCAAGGATGCGCAGTTCCACGGGTCGCTCTATCTGTTGGCGGCGGCCAAGCGGGAGAACCTCAAGCCGGCCGGGGAGTGGAACCGCCAGCGCGTCTCGGTGCTTGGCCCGCAGGTCGTCGTCGAGCTCAACGGCGGCGTCATCCTCGAGCAGAACCTCGATGCGCTCAGCGCGGCCCATCCTGAGCACCAAGGGGTGAAGCGCCGCGCCGGCCACCTCGCGTGGCTTGGCCATGGCGACAAGGTGGCCTTCCGCGCCATCCAGATCGCGGAATTCCCGCTGCCGGCCAACGTCCAAGGGGTCACCGCGGCGGGATTCACCCAGATCTTTGACGGCACAAGCCTAGCTGGCTGGAAGCACCAGCCAAGCACCAGCAACTGGACGGCGGCTAACGGAATCCTCAAGCACGACGGCAAGCCCGGCGAAATCACCGACCTCTGGAGCGAGAAAGAGTACGGCGACCTAACAATGGTGTTCGACTGGCGCTGGAACCGCGCGGCGGCGAAGAAAATGCAACCGGTCATCCTGCCGGACGGAACCGAGAAGCGCGGACCCAACGGTGAGATCGAGCGGGTCGAGGTCGTCGATCTGGATAGCGGGATCTATCTGCGCGGCGACTCGAAAAACCAGGTCAACCTGTGGACCTGGCCAATCGGCTCGGGCGAGGTCTATGGCTTCCGCACCGACGCGAAAATGCCCGCCGCCGTGCGCGCCGGCGTCACCCCGCGCGCCAACGCCGACATGCCCGTCGGCGAGTGGAACCGCATGATGATCACCCTGATCGGCGACCGCCTCACCGTCGTGCTCAACGGCGTCGTGGTGGTTGAAAACGCCCAACTCCCCGGCATCGCCAAGCGTGGGCCCATTGCCCTGCAGCACCATGGCGCCGGCATTGACTTCGCCAACCTCTGGATCAAACAGCTCTAAGGGCCTGGCGCCCGCCCGCGCCACTTCGCGCTTTGCACCCAAGGAATTACCCTCCAGGCTCGGGCCATGTCCACGCCCCTTCCCGTCATCGTTGGCGGCACCATCGCCATTGACAACGTCAAGACGCCCCACGCCGAAGCCGTCGACCTGTTAGGAGGTTCGGCCGCCTACGCGGCGCTCGCGGCGAGCTACTTCACCCAGCCGGTCCACTTGGTGGGCATCATTGGCCACGACTACCCGCAGCGGCACCTCGACATGTTGGAGAGTCACGGGGTGACCTTGGGCGGCATTGAGCGCTCTGCCGGGGCGTCGTTCACGTGGAGCGGCGAGTATTTCGAGAACATGAACGACCGGACGACCCACAGGGTGGGCCTCAATGTGTTGGAAAGCTGGCACGTCAGCGTGCCGCAGGCGATCTGTGAGACGCCGGTGGTGGTGCTGGCCAACATGTCGCCCGACAACCAGCTGCAGATGCTCGCCGGCTGCACCGCCAAGCGCCGCTTCGTGGTGGCCGACACGATGGACCTGTGGATCGAAATCGCCAACGAGCGGCTCCACGAGGTGCTCACCAAGCTGGATTTGTTTGTCATCAACGAGGGCGAGGCGCGCGAATTCACCGGCACCAGCAACCTCGTGCGGGCCGGCGAGCTGCTGCTCGAAAAGGGCCCGCGCAACGTGGTCATCAAGCTCGGCGAGTTTGGCGCCATGCTGTTTTCCCGCGGTCAAGCCGGCGCCGAGGCACCCTTCTTCCGCTGCTGCGCCTTCCCCCTGCGCGAGGTCAAGGATCCCACCGGGGCGGGCGACAGCTTCCTCGGCGCACTCGCCGGAGAACTCGCGTCTCTGGGTCATATAGATTTTACATTTAATGACTTGCGTAACGCCGTCGTGCGCGGCAGCGTGGTCGCCAGCTTCACCTGCGAGGAATTCTCCACCCGCAGCCTGGAAAATCTAACACCCGAGCGGATCGCCCAGCGGATGGACGCGTTCCGGCGCATGACAAGCTGGTAGACCCGACAATCCGGGGCCCTCGGAAGTCAGCAGAAGGGTCGGGATCCGTTGATTCTGCTAGATTTGATGGATTGACGGCGGCAGCGCTTGGTCCTAATTTGCGATCGTCAGTTCCATTGGGGGGGGATTTTCTCCATTGGCGCAGACCCGTGAATCACCTCCAAATCATGAAACTCACCCTCCCTTTAGGCATCATTTTCGCGGCGCTGGTCTCAGCCGGCGCGCAGGACTCGGCAACCTCACCGATTGTCGGGTATTCGACGATCACGATACCGGGCAACGGAGCGTTGACGGCCGTCTCGGTGGCGTTCAACAAGCCGGTGGAGTATGCCGGAGCGGTCACGTCGTTCAGCGCCACGGGACTGACCTGTACTTCTGCGGCGTGGACGGCGAGCCAGTGGGTGGGGAAACTGGCATGCATTGAGAACGCGTCGGGAGCCGAAGAGGCTTTCCTGATCACGGCAAACACGGCAACGGGCCTGACGCTGACGAGCAGCTTCCCGCTGGATTCGCGCTACCTTGCCAATGCGAAGTTCACTATTAAACCCGCGCACACGATCGGCAGCCTGTTTGGCACGACGGGGGCCGAAGTGGTGTTCCAGACCGGCACCTCAAGCACCGCGGATGTCTTGTATCTTTGGGATGGGAGCAAGTATGTGCTCTATTACCACAGTGGCACGAACTGGAGGCGGACTGGTTCGCTGAGCTCAGCGGCCAATGACGTGGTGTTTCCCGATGACGGAATTTTTGTGCTGCGGCGCGCACCGAGCAGCCTGGCCTTGACCTTCAGTGGGGAGATTCCACAAAAAGCGCAGACAACGACCATTCCAGGTGGCGCGCAAACTTCCGTGGCAAGCCGCTATCCGGTGGACACAACTATCCTCAAGATGGGTTTTCAAAACCTGCCCGGCTGGCAGAATGGCACCTCGTCGACCGGTGACCGGGTTTTCCTCTGGCAGAACAATGCTTACACCGTGTTTTGGTGGAACGGCACGAACTGGAAGAAGTCCGGCTCGCTGAGCAGCGCGGATGCCACGGTGATTCCTGCCAACTCGTTCATGTTTGTCGTCAGGGCGAGCGCAGGCGCTGCCGCGGGAGCTGCCGCGGTCCACAACATGCCGTACGCTATCAACTGATGCGCTTAATTTCGACGCTATAAATTCTTAAATATGAAATTTCCTATCATCATCGTAGCTTGCGCGGTGGGTTTGCTCCCTCTGGCAGTGACTGCCGCGACGTCGCAAGTGGATTACGTCAGCATGGATACGACGCTTAAGGACAACCTTGGAAACCCGCTTTCGGCGGGAGGCAACCCTGACGGAGACGGGGCAATCCTTCAGGTCGGGTATTTTCTAGGCGGCACGGCGAACTTCGCCGGGACTTGGGTGGCGATTACCGGTTTGGGATCGGCGAATTCCTCGTTGCTCACCAGCGTGGGTGACGGTGGCGACGCAACCACTTTGGGGATCTTTTCGGGCACGGTGATTTTTGACCCAGCCGTCAACGGATCACTTCCTGCGGGCGGCACCCAGTTGGCGATACGCTTCTACAATGGAACTTCGATTAACGGTTCAACGCATTACAACACAGTAACGAGCTTGGCAACGAGTTGGCAGTTCCAGACACCATCCACGCCAGCGCCGACGCCTCCAACATCGTTGGACATGGATGTCGGCAGTCTTGTTTGGGAAGGCGGTGCCGGTAGCGCGTTTACGACAGCTATCCTGATTCCCGAGCCCGGGGTGGCCATGCTGGGGATGTTCGGTGGGCTGCTGCTGCTGCGGCGGCGGCGCGCGTAAGGGTGATTGTTATGCTATTAAAAGGAGCGGGCAGCGGTGCCCGCTCTTTTTTTGCGTCGATGCAGCGGGCCGGGCCGTGCAAGGTGGATGGCAGATGAAGTTGGAAGGGCAGTTGTTTGAGGAGATCCTGCGCGCGCGCGAGCGGGTTTACACCGTGGGGGCGGTCACGCCGTTGGAGCGCCTGGTGGCCGTCAACGGGAACTTTGAGCTCTGGGTCAAGCGCGAGGACCTGGGCCCCATCAAGGCTTACAAGTGGCGCGGGGCGTTCAACGCGATGGCCGCGCTCAGTGGCGAGGAGCGTGAGCGCGGGGTGGTGGCGGCCTCGGCCGGCAATCATGCCCAGGGGGTTGCGCTGGCGGCACGGCACCTTGGCTGCCGCGCGGTGATTTTCATGCCGCGCTCGACGCCGGACATGAAGCAGCGCGAGGTGCTGCGCCACGGGGCCGGCGCGGTGGAGATCCGCCTGATCGGCGACACCTACGACGAGGCGGCTGCGGCGGCCCGGGAATTTCAGCGCGAAAACGCCGCGGTTTTCATTCATCCCTACGACGACCTGTCCGTCATGGGCGGGCAGGGAACCATGGCCGATGAGGTCGTCATGAGCGGCAAGGGGCCGTTTGACCGGGTCTACGTGCCGATTGGCGGCGGCGGGATGATCTCCGCGCTTGCCTGCTGGCTCAAGCGCTTCTGGCCCAACATCAAGGTCATCGGCGTCGAGGGCGTCGACCAGGCATCCATGCAGGCCGCCATCTCCAGCGGCGGACCCGTGACCCTGGATTATGTCGATGTGTTCTGCGACGGCACGGCTGTTAGGCGGGTTGGCGAGTCTACCTATCAGTTGTGCCGGGACCTGGTGGATGAGTACCGAACAGTCAGCAATGACGAGGTTTGTGGGGCTATCCGGGTGCTGTGGGAGGCTAACAGGACCATCCCCGAGCCATCCGGGGCGATGGGCCTTGCCGCGGTGCTGCAGGACTCCGCGGCGGGCTTGGTCGCGCAGGGCGAGCGGGTGCTAACCGTTTTATGCGGGGCCAACATGGATTTTGCCCAGTTCGGGGTGATTGCCCGGCGCGCGGGCATCGGTACAAAGCTGCGGCGCGACTACCGGATACCCATCGCCGAAGGGCGCGGCACGCTGGTGGACTTCCTGCGTGAGATCCCGCGGGAAATGAGCATCCATGACCTGCAATACGGCCGCACCGACTCCGCCGTGCAGCACCCGGTGCTGGGCCTGCTGGGCAGCGCCGAGGACTTCGCGGTGCTGGAGAAGTCCTTTGCCGGGCGCGGCGTGGTGGCTGCCGACGTGTCCGCCGAGGAGGACATCG
>JBILQA010000212.1:0-5436 GCA_044373535.1 Akkermansiaceae bacterium
CATGTCGGCCAAGATTTACACGGACAAGGACGCCAACCTTGCCACCTTCAAGAACAAGACCCTTGCGGTGATCGGCTTCGGCTCCCAGGGCCACGCTCACGCGCTTAACCTCAAGGAAAGCGGCTGCAAGGTCATCATTGGCCTCTACAAGAAGTCAAAGTCCCGCGCGGTTGCCGAGGAACTCGGTTTCACCGTCATGGAGACCGCCGACGCGGTGAAGGCTGCCGACGTCATTCTGGTTGCCGTGCCAGACACCGTCATCCCCTCGGTCTACGAGAAGGACATCGCCCCTAACCTCAAGAAGGGCAAGGCACTCATGTTCTCCCACGGCCTCGCCGTGCACTTCGGCTTCGTCAAGCCACCCAAGGACGTCGACGTCATCATGGTCGCACCTAAGGGCCCGGGCCACACGGTTCGCTCACAGTATGTTGACGGCAAGGGAGTTCCCGGCCTCATCGCGATCCACCAGGACGCCAGCGGCAAGGCCAAGAAGATCGCTTTGGCATGGGCCAAGGGCGTTGGCTGCACCCGTGCCGGCGTGTTTGAAACCAACTTCCGCGAGGAAACCGTCACCGACCTCTTCGGCGAGCAGTGCGTCCTTTGCGGCGGCGCCGCAGCCTTGGTCAAGGCCGGCTTCGAGGTCTTGGTCGAAGCCGGTTACCAGCCGGAAATGGCCTACTTCGAGTGCCTTCACGAGCTCAAGCTGATCGTCGACCTGATGAACGAGAGCGGCATCGCCGGTATGCGCTTCTCGATCTCCGAGACCGCCGAGTACGGCGACGTCACCGTTGGGCCCAAGATCATCGACGCTTCGGTCAAAAAGCGCATGCAGAAGCAGCTCAAAACCATCGAAAGCGGCAAGTTCGCCAACGAGTGGATGGCTGAATTCGAAGGCGGCTCAAAGAACTTCAACGCCATCCGCAAGGAAGAGGCCGCTCACCAGATCGAAAAGGTCGGCGAGCGCCTCCGCTCCACCATGTCTTGGATCAAGCAGAAGAAGCTCAAGAAGGGCGCCGCCCAGGCCAGCTTCGTCTCCTCCTCAAAGTAAGCGCCAAGCGGCCATTTCTCGCAAAAACGCCCGTCTCCCATCCAGGAGCCGGGCGTTTTTATTTTACCCCCAAACCTAGGAAACTGGCAAAAAATGCCGCGCCTCGGCGCCGCGGGCAGAAATTGCATGAATATTTTTCCAACGCGAATGCTTGCCATGCCATGGCTGAGTAGCTAATCCCCGGAGACACCCAAAAACCATGACATCATCTGACGCAATAGCACCCAACGCCAAGCGGCTCCTATGGGCCGGTTTCACCGCCATCCTCGCTGCAGGGGTCGGTTTCGGCATCCGCGGCGGCATCCTCGACAACTGGGGGGCCGAGTTCAACCTGAACGCCAGTAAGCTGGGTCTGATTGGCTTCGCTGTGTTCAGCGGCTTCTGCTTTGGTATTATTACCGGCGGGGTGGTTGTCGACAGGCTCGGCTACGGGAAACTGGTGTTCGCCGCGCTTCTTTTCCACGTGATCTCGGCCCTGGTGATTTTTGGCGCGAGCACCCCGGAAAACGCCTACAACCTCTTGTTCTGGGGGAGTTTCATCTTCGGCCTAGCCAACGGGACCCTCGAAGCGGTGGCCAACCCTCTGGTGGCAACGATATTCCCCAACAACAGAACCCACTACCTCAACATCCTGCACGCCTCTTGGCCGGCCGGTATGATTATCGGTAGCCTGATCGGTTGGGTCTTGGATGACAAGATGGAGATCAGTTGGAAGATCCAGTTGGCGCTCTTCCTTATTCCAACGGTGGTCTACGGGGCCATGTTCATGGGGCAAAAATTCCCCCGCTCCGAGGCGGCAGCCAAGGGCACGACCTTTGTGGACATGTTTCGCTCGGTCGGCATTCTCGGCTCCCTGGTCGTTTGCGCGTTGCTTGCCCTTTTCCTTGGTGACGTGTTCGCCAACCTGGGCGTTGCAGACGCCAAGCTTTACGGATCCCTTGTCGCCGGGGTGCTCCTGGTTCTCTCAGGCATTTTGACGAAATTCTCCATCGGTTCGGTCCTGCTGTTTGTCCTCTTCCTCACCCATGCAGTGGTCGGCTCCATGGAGCTTGGCACCGATGGCTGGATTCAAAACATCACCGGAAATATCTTCGCCTCCGAGGAGGGCAAGTGGCTCTTCATCTGGACATCCTCGATCATGTTCGGCTTGCGCTTCTGCGCTCACTTCATCGAGAAGAAGCTCCGGATCTCCCCAATCGGCCTCTTGCTTATTTGCGCCCTCCTCTGCGTCGTTGGCCTCAACCTCGCCAGCGACATGACCTCCTTGGCCATGGCGTTCGTTGCCCTTGGCATCTACGCCGTGGGTAAAACCTTCCTGTGGCCGACCATGTTGGCGGTCGTCGGCGACCGTTTCCCGCACACGGGTGCGGTGGCGATGTCCATCATGGGAGGCATCGGCATGCTTTCGGTCGGAACCATCGGGGGCCCAGGCCTTGGCTATCTCAAGGACCGCTACACCGCTCAGGAGATCATCAAGACCGACGCCAGCGTTTACGAGGCTAACAAGGCTGCAGAACCGAGCAAGTTCCTGAACTTGGAAGCGACCGCCATTCCTGCGGTCGACGGGGGCAAACTTGGAGCCGCAAACAAACGTCTGCATGAGGCGCGCAAAGCCATCCATAAAGCCGGCGGAGATCAAGCGACCGCGCTTGCCACCCTCGACGAGTCTGACCAGAAAATCATCACCGCAAGCATTGAAGGCGACCGCCGGACCTTGGGGAGCGATGCAATCCTACCGATGATCATGGCTGGCATTTATCTGGCGTTGTTGCTTTACTTCAAGTCCATCGGTGGCTATCGCCCGCTGAGCGTCGGTGAAGCCGAGCCAAAGTCCGCCGCTTCCTCTGGCGCCCGCAAGGAGCCGGCCGCCGTCTAGCCATAATTCGGAAACTTCCCCGCAGAGGCGGTCCTGGGATCAGGGCCGCCTCTTTTTTTGACTCGGTGCGCGCAATCGGTTAGGCATCCACTCCGGCATGGCGGATCCGTCACCGCTTGGGGATGTCCAACTGCGAGATGTTGGGCATGAGCCTAAATCTAACGAAACAACATGCTTCCCCCTTCCATCTATCCGTCCATGGCGCTGGGCCTACTCATGTTGGTTGCCGCCCCCGCGGTCCTGGAGGCCGCTCCTGCGGAATCCAACACCAAGGCATTTGACGAGGTCTGGTCGCTGGCCGAGATCTACGCCAATCCGGATAACCCGGTGGTGCAGAAAGTCGCCCTCACCGGCCGCCTGCAGCTCGATTACGCCACGGTTGACGGCCACGGCGACCCTGCCTCTGGGGTGACCGACAAGGACCTCGACTACGAGTTTGGCGGCCTGCGGCGCTTCCGCGCCGGCTTCCGGGCGAGCCTGTTCAAGGACTTCACCCTGCACGTCGAGAGCGACTTGGATCCCAACGAGGACCCGCTCTACCGGCGCCTGACCGAGGCGAACCTGACTTGGCAGCTGTCCAAGACGCTCAAAATCAAGGCCGGCAAGCAGGACATGGGTTTCACCCTGGACGGCAGCACCTCCTCGCGCGAACTCCTCACGATCGACCGCAACAACCTGAGCAACAACCTGTGGTTCACCGGCGAATACATCCCCGGGCTGACCGTGAGCGGCAAGCGCGGCGACTGGAACTTCCTCACCGGGGTGTTTTCCCAGGGGCGCGACGACGGCGAGTTTGGCGATTTTGACGCCGGCGCCAGCTGGCTCGCCGCGCTTGGCCGGGACCTCTCAAGCCTAACCGGCGGCGGCAAGGCGGACGTGCGCCTTGACTACGTTTTCAACGAGAAAAACCCGCCTGCCGACCTGTTCACCAACCGCGCCCTCGGCCACATCGTCTCCCTTAACGGCAGGTATGAGAAGGACGCCTTCGGGCTGCGCGCGGACCTGACAGCCGGGGACGGCTACCTTGGCCAGCCCGACCTGTGGGGCGCGGTGCTCATGCCCTACTACCACTTCAGCGCCAAACTCCAAGGAGTCCTGCGCTACACCTACGTCCACAGCGAGGGCGCCGACGGGATCCGCTTCAACCGCTACGAGGCCCAGGCACTCAACGAGCGCCGCGGCGACGAGTACCAGGAGGCCTACGCTGGCCTGAACTACTTCCTCTACGGCCACAAGCTCAAGCTCCAGAGCGGCGTCCAGTACGTCTCGATGCGCGACGGCGCCGACAACGGCGGCGCCTTTGACGGCTGGTCGTGGACCAGCGGGATTCGCCTCAGCTGGTAGGTTGGCTTGTCAGCCGGCGACCGATCTCGCCAACAGCCCATTGGGCGTGCTCGGCGATGAGCGGATCGGGGTCCGCGGTGGCGCACTGCAGTGCCGGCAGGTCCTCGGTGCCACCGGTGTTGCCCAACGCCACACAGACGTTGCGCAGGAAGCGCGCCCGCTTGATCCGCTTGATCGGCGACTTGGCAAAAATCCGCCGGAAGCCCTCCTCATCGAGCTCAAGGAAGTCCCTCAGGCTATGAGAGAAGATCGCCTCACGCGCGTGCAGGCGGGTCTCCCGCGCGACTTGCGCAAAGCGGTTCCACGGGCAAGCGTCCAGGCACGCGTCGCAGCCGTAGATCCGGTCGCCCATTGCGCGGCGGAACTCCTCGGGGATGGCGCCGGGGTGCTCGATGGTTAGGTAGGAGATGCAGCGGCGCGCGTCGAGCTGATGGGGCGCGGTGATAGCGGCTGTTGGGCAGGCGGTGATGCAGCGGGTGCACTTGCCGCAATGGTCGCCAAACGGCTCGTCGGGCGGCAACTCAAGGGTGGTGATGAGCTCGGCGAGGAAGAACCACGCACCGAGCCGCCGGTGGATCTGCACGGTCGACTTGCCGTTCCAGCCCAGGCCGGCATCGGTGGCGAAATCCCGCTCCAACACCGGACCGGTGTCCACGTAGAACCGCTGGGTGCCGCCCATCTCGCTCATCGCCGCGTCAAGATCGCGCAGCTTGTCGCCTATCAGGTCATGGTAATCCTCGTTCCACGCGTAGCGCGCAATCTGGTAGCCACCGGCGCCGCCGGCGTCCACACCGGGGAAATAGTTCAGCGCCAGACAGACAAGCGACTTCGCCCCGGGCAACACCGCGCGCGGGTCGGTCCGGCGCTGCGGCGTCTTCTCCAACCATGCCATTTCGCCGTGGCGGCCGTCGTCAAGCCACTCGAGAAACTCGCCCGCATGGGTGGCGCCCCGCGCCACGGCGATCCGGCAATCGGAAAATCCCAACTCGCGCGCGACGAGCTGGATATTTCTTTTCAGGAGCTGCGGATCATCAACCATTGGCCGCTAAGCTAGCCGACCTGCGGCAGCGGGAAAGGGCCAAGCGCAAGAATTCCTTCAATCCTCCGCCAGCCAATGGGCCAGGAAATCCGTCGCGGTTGCCGCGTCGTTGAGCACCACTCCGGGGCC
>JBILQA010000019.1:0-19013 GCA_044373535.1 Akkermansiaceae bacterium
TGGCGCGAAGTTCGCCAACGCGATCTTGTGGGTCAACGACCCGATGGCCGTCATCAGCTTTGCCGGGCAACTCGGCGAAGCGATGATTGTCTATGACTGCATGGATGAGCTGAGCCAGTTCGACGGCGCGCCGCCAATGATGGTCGAGCGCGAGCGGGTGCTCACCGAGGTGGCCGACGTGATCTTCTGCGGCGGTCGCAAGATGCGCGACAAGCGCCTCGCCATCAACGGCAACACCCACTTCTACGGGACCGGCGTCGACTGCCAGCATTTCGGCGCGGCGATGGATTCCCGCCTGCCGGTGCATCCGGATATCGCCGGCCTACCCGGACCGGTGCTCGGGTACTTTGGCGTGATCGACGAGCGCATCGACTACGAGCTTCTCGCCACTCTGGCGGATGCGGACCCCGCCTGGAGTATCGCGATGGTCGGCCCCTTTGCCAAGGTCGACCCCGGGGGGCTGCCGCAGCGACCCAACATCCACTGGCTTGGCGGCAAATCCTATGCCGAGTTGCCCGCCCTGACCAAGGGGATGGACGTCTGCATGATGCCCTTTGCCCTGAACGCCGCCACCGAGTTCATCAACCCGACCAAGGCGCTCGAATACATGGCCGCGGGCAAGCCGGTGGTGGCAACCGCGCTGGATGAGGTGAAGGCAAACTTCGCCACCGCCTCAGTGATTGCCCGCAGCCACGGGGAGTTCGTTGACCACTGCAGGAGGCAGGCGGCGAGGCCCTCCGCGGCGATGATCCGCCGTGGCCTCAAGCTCGCCGCCGAAAATACCTGGGAGGCGATCGTCGCAAAGATGGATGGCCACATCCTGGACGTCTTTAGCGCCCACCGTGCGGCCGAGGCCGACAGTGCCCGGATGCAAAACCGCCGCAACAATCCCTATGTTTGACTACCTCATCGTTGGAGCAGGATTCGCCGGCAGCGTGCTGGCCGAGCGCTTGGCTGCGGGTGCCAACAAGCGCGTGCTCGTCGTCGAGCGCCGCCAGCACATCGGCGGTAACGCCTACGACCACTACGACGCCCACGGAATCCTCGTCCACCGCTACGGCCCGCACATCTTCCACACCAACTCGGCGGACATCTTCGACTACCTGTCGCGCTTCACCAGTTGGCGCCAGTACCAGCACTGGGTGAAGGCCTCGGTTGACGGCCGGCTGGTCTCCATTCCCATCAACCTGGACACCATCAACGACCTCTACGGCCTGAACCTGAGTTCGGGCGGCATGCAGGACTTTCTCGCAGGAGTGGTGGAGAACCGCCACCCGGTGGTCACCTCCGAGGACGTGGTCGTCAACGGCATGGGCAAGGAACTCTACGAGAAGTTCTTCCGTGGCTACACCCGAAAACAGTGGGGGCTCGACCCCTCCGAGCTGGATGCCCAAGTCACCGCGCGGGTCCCCGTGCGCCTCAACCGCGATTCGCGCTACTTCACCGACAGCTTTCAAGCGATGCCGGCGCGCGGCTTCACCCACCTGTTTGAGAACATGCTCGACCACCCGAACATCAAGGTGATGCTCAACACCGACTACAAGGAGGCGCGCGACTGCGTGAAGTTCAAAAAGCTCATCTTCACCGGGCCGGTCGATGAGTACTTTGACCACCGCTTCGGCAAGCTGCCCTACCGCTCGCTGCAGTTCAGGCACGAGACCCACCACCGGGAGCAGTTCCAAGCCGCGCCGGTGGTCAACTACCCGAACGACTACGCGTATACCCGCATCACCGAGTTCAAATACCTCACCGGTCAAGAGCACCCGCTGACCAGCATTGTCTACGAGTTTCCCCAGGCGGACGGCGACCCGTACTACCCGATTCCTCGCCCCGCCAACGCTGCGCTCTACAAGCGCTACCACGAGCTCGCCGCGGCGACTCCCGACGTCCACTTCGTCGGCCGCTTGGCGACCTACAAGTACTACAACATGGACCAAGTGGTTGCCCAGGCGCTGACGCTTTTCTCCAAGATCTCTGGAGTGAAGCGCACCGAAGCGATGGCCCTTTCCTGAGCTGCCGAGATCCCATCACCAGTCCCCTTAAGCATGTTCAACGACTACGCCATCCCCCGCCCGGAATACCCACGTCCAGACCGCCAACGCGGCCGGGTTGAGGGGGTCGACTGGCTCAACCTCAATGGCCCGTGGCAGTTCCGCTTTGACCTCAACCGCGAGGGCGAGGAGCGCCACTGGCAGGCGCCCGACGGCGAGGACTGGCCGGGCCAAATCGTCGTGCCATTCTGCTGGGAATCGCTCGCCGCCTGGGGCGAGGGCGATGCGGCCGGCAACGACAACTATTACTCCTCGCGCGCCTACCTCAACCCGGTCGAGGTGACCCGTGAGAACCACCGCAGCGCCAAGCGTTACGAGGTCGGCTGGTACCGGCGTGAGATCCGCGTTCCAGTCGATGGCGCGTGGCACGGGAAGCGGGTGATCCTCACCATCGGCGCGGCGGACTTTTTCACGGACTGCTGGTGCAACGGCGTGCACCTCGGGCGTAACGAGGGCGGCTATCTGCCATTTGAGTTCGACCTCACCGACGCGCTGACGCAGGCGGATCGGCGCGGGCAGCGCTCGGCGACCCTCGTCATCCGGGTGGAGGACCCGATGGACAACCACGAGCAACCGGTTGGCAAGCAATGGGCGTGGTACACGACGACGAGCGGAATCTGGCAGACGGTTTTCATCGAGCCGCGCGCGATGATGCACATCGAGTCGTTCCGGATTTTCCCCGACATTGACGCGGGGACCGTGGCCTTTGAAGTCCATTGCGAGGGCGCGGTGGAAGGAGCCCAGGTCAGCGTGAAGATCACCCCGCCCGAGGCTCCGGCATTCACCACGGGATTGGATCTACAGGGCGCTCTGGCCACTGGAGGCGCGGAAATCCACCCAGTCTCGCTCTGGGAGCCGGGGCATCCCCACCTCTACCGGGTTACGTTCCGGATGACGGACCCAACCGGCACGCGCGTCGACGAGGTGCTCAGCTACTTCGGGATGCGCAAGATCAGCACCACCCCGGCAGGCGAGGTCGACGGGCCCGCCATGCTCTGCCTGAACAACAAGGCGATCTACCTGCGCGGCGCGCTTTACCAATCCTACCACCCGGACGGGGTCTACACCGCGCGCGAGGCGCAAACCTTGAAGAATGACATCCAGTTTGCGCTGAGTGCCGGGTTTGATTTCCTGCGCATTCATATCAAGCTCGACGACCCCTTGGTGCTCTTCTACGCCGACACCCTGGGGATCTTGCTCATGCAGGACTTCCCGAACTTTGGCGAGGGCGGGGACACGCCGCTGGGCCGCAGGCGTTTTGAGGAAATGATGCGCGCGGGCTTCAAGCGCGACTTCAACCATCCGTCGATCATTTCATGGTGCATCTTTAACGAGACTTGGGGCTTTGGCGGCCAAGCCGAGCTCATCAAGGTGATCACCCCCAATGCATTTTCGGACACCATTCTTGAGCAGGCCGCGAAGATCGCCAACTCGTCGTCCTTCAAGTGGGTCCACGAGATGTGGACTCTCGCCAAGTCGCTCGACCCGACCCGCTTGATTGAGGACATGAGCGTCGTCGCATGGGAACACCTCGTCGCCTATGGCCACGTCGACACCGACATCAACTCGTGGCACTTCTACATCGACAACTACACGTCGGCCAAGGCGCACATCGACAACGTGGTGGCCAAGACCTACCATGGATCGACATTCAACTACGTCGAGGGTTACGCACAGCGCAACGTGCCGTTGATCAACAGTGAGTACGGTGGTGTCGGCGCGCTCGATGGTGACCGCGATGTCAGCTGGTCATTCAAGTTTTTGACCAATGAGCTGCGCATCCACGGCCAGCTCTCGGCGTATATTTTCACCCAGTTGATGGACGTCGAGTGGGAATACAACGGCTTGCTCAACTACGACCGCACGCCCAAGGAGTTTGGCTATCCGCTGTCGATCATCAACCATGGGGACGTGCTGCCCATCAACGCGCCGCCGATCCAGCGCCTGGCCACCGGCGGGTCGGTTGAGGTCGATGTGCTTTCGTCGCACTTCTCGCGCCGGCGCCGCGATCAGATCACCTTCCATTGGCGCTACTCGGGGATCAACTCGTTGGGCCAGCGGGACCTTAGCCTTGACCGCGGGTACGCGCGGATTGCCTTTCCCCACCGCCGCGTCGAGCTTGCCCGGCGGCTTGAGCTTGAGCTGCCAAAGGAAGCGATGCTCTGCACGCTCTGGGTCTCGGCCGTCACCGCGGATGGCAACACGGTGGCTTCAAACTTTGTTCAGCACTTCGTCAGTGACGGTCCGCCGCCCGAGCGTGAGCGGCGGGGTCAACGCCTGATCCTGCGCCGAAGGATCCATGAATGGGCGGACGCCGAGTGGAGCGATGGACAATGTTCGCGCGAGGAGGCGATCCAGCGGGGCTATTGTTTTGGCTCGGGTCCTGGATTTTTCGAATGGACCTTCAGCGATGAGGAACTGCATCGCTTGGAAAAGGCCCGGCGCGTCGATGTCCTCATGGAGGCCTCCGCACGCCGCAATGATGTGCCACAGACCGACGCGTACCGGCACTCAAGCCGATTTGAGCTTAGTGTCAATGGTCTGCCGATTCTGCGCACCCTCCTGCCGGACCATCCTCACGACACACGCGGAGCCCTGAGTTATCTTCGGGGAGATCGCGGCGCTTATGGCTACCTGCTCAGCGCTGAGATCGGCAACGGCGTCATCACCTCGCTTGCTGAGCGTGTCCGCAGCGATGGCGCGCTGCGCGTCCGCTGCGATGCCGCTGCGGTTCCCTATGGTGGGTTGACGCTTTATGACTATGACTGTGGCCGCTTCCCCATCTGCCCAACCGTCATCATCGATTGGGGTGAGTGAGGGGCGCCGGGTTGGCCGGGTTGGCCGGGTTGGCCGGTGCTATTCAACCAAGGGTGCAAGCTCTTGTTGAGCGAGGCGGAGCGCCTGGGCGGTGGGTGCGTGAAGGGTGCGGTGGAAATGCTCGTCGTCCTGTTGGCGGTCCCAGAGTCCGGCGTGGTGCCAGTCATGGAGGCGGTCCCAATCAGGACGGTCAATGATGGGGTACCAGCAGATTCCCCAAAGCGGGATGCCGGCTTGGAGGATCTTGCCGGATTCGGTGGTTAGCATTTCGATCCAAAGCGGACGGTCTTCCTTCGGGTGGCTCGTTTCGGTGAGGACCACCGGACGCAGGTAGCGTTCGTAGCCTGCGGTCATGAGCTGGGCGAGGGTGCGCCATCGCTCATCGGTGTTTTTCCAGTCGAGCGTCTCATGGGGGGGCGGCTCCTTGGCCCATTGGTTGTTGTAGTAGAAGTTGAACCCCACGAGGTCGAGATATTCGGGGCGCCCGCCAAGCTCGGGACACATTCGGCCGCACAAGATGTCAGTGGCTTGGAATTGGGCCTCGTGCATGAGGCGGGCTTTCTCGCGGAAGCGCGGCTCGGCATGGCTGTGATGGGTGATGTGAACCAGCGGCTCAGTCGTCAGGATGCGGATACTCGGGTCTTCTGCCAGCATGGCTTGAATCCCCTGAATATAGGCCTTCATGAGCTGGTATTTGACCTCCCAGCCCTTGGTGGTCCGGTAGGGGACGGTGTGGCCCGCGTCGCCCCCAAGCCAGGAGATGAAGCTCACCTCGTTGATCGGTGTGATGATCAAGGTGCTGGCCGGATCAACCGAGCGGTAATAGCGGACAAAGGCGCTGCAGACGCCAACGAAGCGGTCGACAAACTCGTCATCCAGCGGGCTGAGGTCGTCAGGAAAGCCAAAATGGCAGATGTCCCAGAGTTGTTGGATATTGTTGGCCAAGCCGCTGCGGATCATGTGGCCAACTGGCGCCCAGTCATATTCGTAGGGTGCCTTTTCGATTTGGCTCCAGCGGATGCCCTCCCGCACGGTGCGCATCTTAAACTGCGCAAGGTCGCGATAGTCCGCGTCGATGCGTTCAAGGTGCTTGGTCAAGATCCCGTAATCCACTCGGTGGTGGGAGATGTTCTTGTGGTCGGCGCATTCAAAGCCCGCCATCCAAAAGGACCGGAATGGATTGTTGTGCTGATTTTGTGAAACCATGGCTGGGGAAAATCTCCCCGCGATTTGCCATCACGCAACCCATGGTGCGCACAATCACTAACAAGAAGGAGGGCTTAAAGGTCGGGACCTCCTGAGGAATCGGCGCCGAGGTGGCGCTTCCGCTGCCTAAGCTTTTGGTGGAGTGGAGGTCGAGGGGGTAACCTGGATGACCTTGGTGTGGAACCATTCGTCGCCGAGGCGACGGAGGATTGGCTGGTCTTGGCGGGTGGCTAGGATGATGAGTTCCACCAAGGCGAAGGGAGGGAAGATGAAGGGAAGATTGCGCAGGAGGCCGTTGTTCCAGTTGCCGGAGAGGGAGGCACCAGACTCGGTGACCGCGCGGGTTTTCATGGCCTTTTTGCCGATGCTCTGACCGTCAAGGAATGGCAACGCATCGCGGGTGACGAGGTAGGCAAGTAAGCCCAATTGTCCAAGCCTCCAATTGATGATGCTCAGGGCCCAGCTGATGGAAATGGCGACCACCACATCGATGGCGAATCCAGCGACGCGCGCGCCCAGAGAGGCCTCCGCGGGTTCAGAGTCCCCGGCGGCGGTTGTCTGCGGCGCAGGCTCGGTGACCCGCTGGCCAATTGGTGGCATCGGGGTGGCTTCCGTCTTGTGCAGGTTCGGTGGCGGCACTGGGGGCGGATCGCCTGGAGAATTGGTGGCGTCTGGCTCGTTCATAGAAATGCCTAGTTTTCGATGGCTCTCAAATGAACCACAGGATCGGCTCAATGGGCAGGGAATTGGCGCTTAGGAGTGGATTTTCTAACTGTCATGGGTAGCCTGCGGAGCATGAGGAGCTTGTTGATGTTGTGGATGATGGTCGCGGTGGCAGCGGGTGCGCCGGTGGATGATTTCATTGCCGCAGCCAAGCAGAAGCATGGCGACGCTGGCGAGAAGGCGGCGCAGTTTCTCGTCACGCACATGCCCAAAGGCGATTCAGAGGTTCTTACGGCGGCGTTTTTGAGCGAAAACCTTGATCTCGCCTTCAAAGCCCGGGCCGAGTTTCCATGGGGCAAGCAGGTGCCGGAGGAGATTTTTCACAACGATGTGCTCCCCTACGCGGTCTTTGATGAGGCGCGCGATCCCTGGCGGGCGGATTTCCTGCAGCGCGCCGCGCCGCTGGTGAAGGAGGCCAAGACGGCCACGGAGGCGGTTCAAATCCTCAACCGCGAATTCTTCAAGCTCGTCAACGTCCACTACAACACCGGACGCAAGCGCGCCAACCAGAGCCCACGCGAGTCCATGGAGAGTGGCATCGCCACCTGCACAGGTCTTTCAATTGTGCTGGTCGACGCCTGCCGCGCGGTCGGGATTCCCGCCCGGGCGGTTGGAACGCCTATGTGGTCCAACAACAGTGGCAACCACACCTGGGTGGAAATTTGGGACAATGGTTGGCAGTTCACTGGTGCGGATGAGTTCGACAAGGACGGCCTGAACCGCGGATGGTTTGTCGAAAACGCCGCCAAGGCCAAGGCGGACGTGCTCCGGTACGGCATCTATGCCACCTCATGGCGCAAGCAGGGCCTGAGTTTTCCCCTCGTCTGGGCGCAGAACAGCCAAGAAGTGGCGGCTGTCAACGTGACCTCGCGCTACGCCACCGGATCGGAAGCCAAGGCGGATACCGCTCAGCTGGGGGTGCGCCTTTTCAAAACCGCGGGCGCCAGGGAGCGTCTCGTTGCCAAGGTGGAAGTGCTTAATGCTGCGGGCGAGGTGCTTGCGGAGGCAATCACCAAGGCTGGCACAGCCGACCTCAATGACATGCCACGGATCGCCCTGAAGCCGGGAACCACCGGCTCGCTGCGCTTCACCCAGGGCGAGGAAACCCGTAGCACAGTGCTTCCCGCGGTGGGCGCCGGCGAGTCCATCCACGACGCGGTCTGGGCGGAAATGTCCGCCGCTCCCAAGCAGGCCGCGCCCACCGTGACTCCTGCGCTGGCCGCCATCCGCGCATGGCTTGCCCTGCCGGCCGCCGAGCGCAAGCCCGACGCCCCGGCGCTGACCGCTCCGCTCACGCGCGTGGAAGCCGCCCAGGTCACCGAAGCCATCGGCAAGGATCTGCTTGCCCGCCTTGCTACCGAGCGCAGGGCCGAGATGGACGCCAAGGTCATCACCCTAGGAGACAAGAAAATGCCTTGGCTCGAAAGGACCTTTGGCACTCCTCCGGCTGACGGTGCCAGCCTCTGGATCTCCATGCACGGCGGCGGCGGCGCTCCCACGGAGGTCAACGACCAGCAGTGGGAAAACCAAATCAAACTCTATCAGCCCAGCGAGGGCATCTACCTCGCCCCACGCGCCCCTTCCGACAACTGGAACCTCTGGCACGAGGAGCACATCGACCCGATGTTCCAGCGCCTCATCGAGGACTTCGTCGCCCTGCGCGGGGTCAACCCCAACAAGGTCTACCTGATGGGCTACTCCGCCGGCGGCGATGGCGTCTGGCAGCTCGCTCCGCGGATGGCGGACCGGTTCGCGGCCGCCTCGATGATGGCGGGCCACCCGAACGAGGCGTTGTTGCTGGGCCTGCGCAACCTGCCGTTTGGCATCTTCATGGGCGGTGCGGACGCGGCCTACAAGCGCAACGAGATCGCCGCGGAGCGCACGGCGCAGCTCGATGAGTTAGAAAAGGCGGACCCCGGCGCGTACGTCCACTTCTCGCGGATCTACCCGGGGTCGGGCCATTGGATGAACCTCAAGGACGCCGAATCCGTTCCGTGGATGGCGAAATTCCAGCGCAACCCATGGCCGAAGAAGATTGTCTGGCTGCAGGACGACGTCACCCACGAGCGCTTCTATTGGCTGAAGATCCCCGACAAAGCGGCCGCCAAGGCAGGGCAAAAGATCGTCGCCCACATCGAGGGCCAGACTCTCACCCTCGAGGGCGACGTGCCCGCCAAGATGGAGCTGCGCCTCGTCGACGCCTTGGTCGACTTGGACAAGCCCGTCAAAGTGATCGTCAACGGCAAGGAAATCTCAAACAAGGCCATCGCGCGCACCGCCGGGGCAATCTGGCGCACGCTGCAGGAGCGCGCTGACGTGGCGGGAAGCGCGACCGCGCTGCTGGTGCTGCCTTGAGCGCGGGGATGATTTTCACCTCCGAGTCCTGAATTTTCGCAACCAATGGCGGATTGGTGAGGTTTGATGGGGTGAATCAACGAACCGCAACCTTTCCCATCAACCCAAATATAAGATGAAAAAGACCACCACCCTCGTTGCGCTTGCTACCCTGTTAGGCAGCTGCGCGTTTGTCGCCGCGCAGGAAGCCAGTGAAGCCCCAGCCGCCGGCGGCGACAAGGGTGGCGAGCACCGCGAGGCCCACGGAGACCGCGGCCAACGCGCGGAGCGGGCCATGTCTCCCGAGCTGCTCAAGGAGTTTGACAAGGACGGCGACGGCAAGATCGGCGAGGACGAGCGCCCAGCGATGCACGAGGCCATGAAGGCGCGCGGCGAGGCCCGCATGCTCAAGGAGTTCGACAAGGACGGCGACGGCAAGCTCAGCGACACGGAGCGGGAAGCGGCCAAGGCCCGCGGCGAGGAGATGCGCAAGAAGATGCTGGACCGCTTTGACGCGGACAAGGATGGGCAGCTCAGCGATGACGAGCGCGCCGCCATGCGCAAGGAGATGGGCGCCGAAGGATGGGGCGGCCGTGAGCGTGGTCCGCGCGGCGAAGGCCGTGGCCGCGGCGAAGGTAAGCCACAGGGTGGCGAGCCAAAGCCTGAGTAGCGCTCGTCCTAGTTGCTAAGTTCCAAACCGTGGCTCGTTAGATGCGGGCCACGGTTTTTTTGTCCCGCGATGTAGCGCGTGCGGCGGGTCAGGCGCGCCAGCCCCAGCGCTCGCTGTGCCAGAGGTATCCCTGGTTGAGGGAAAGGAGGTTGCCGAGGCCAGGCCAAGGCACATGGAAGCCAAAGCAGCGGGTTCGCTCGGCGGCCGCCTTGGCAAAGAACTTTTTGCGGGTGGCGGCGGACTCTAGCGGGTCGTGGTCAAAGGCGATACTCCAGTCTGGCTGGTGGAACATGAACCCGTGGTGGTGGGCAAGATCCATCAGGTGGAGCAGCGAGTCGTTGCCGGAGCGGATCAGGAAGACCGCATGTCCGGCGGTGTGCCCCGGGGCGGCAAGCACGGTGACGGCTCCGCCAAACAACTCCGCGCCGTCCTTGACCGGCTGGCAGGACGGCTTGAGGACCTCAAAGCCCTTGCGCACCTGCTCGATCATTTTCGGCAGCGCATTTTTGTCGCGCTTGGACTTGGAGAAGTCCGGCGCCGCCGCATGCCAGAAGTCATACTCCGCAGGCAGGAAGTGGAATGCCGCATTGGGGAACGTCGGCTTGTTGCCGTTGATGAACCCGTCGAGGTGGTCGGCGTGGCCATGGCTGAGCAGAGTTGCGGTGATCTGCTCCGGGGCGATGCCGATCTGCTTGAGGCCGTCGAGCATCCACCCGCGGTTCGGGTTGCTGCCGGGCCCGAAGCCGGAGTCAAACAGGACGAGCTCCTTGCCGATGCGCACCAAGAGGATGTTAATGTAAAACCCGATCTGGCTGGTGCTCTCGCCGTGCTCGACAAGCCAGTCATGCATCTTCGGGCGATCCTCCTCCGGCCACATCAGGTCCAGCGGATTGTTGAATGACATATTCCCGTCGCTGATGCTCCATGCGTCGAACTCACCGATCTTAAAGTGGTAGACCATGGCGTTGCGCGGCGGCCTGGGCGGCGCCTCGCTGGCTGGCGCCGCGGTGGACTGCGCTTGGGCGGCAAGCGCGCCGCCGGCTGTGGCCAACACTCCGCCGAGAAATGCCCGGCGGCCAAATCGTGTCTCAGGAGTGCTCATTTGTCGCTGATCATACTGCCCGGCGGCTGGGGAAGTTTCAGTCCCCATCTGCGGCCGGCCCGTCGTTGGACTCCATTGCCAGGTCCTCTGCGGACTCCTCTGCGGACTCCTCTGCGGACTCCTCTGCGGACTCCTCTGCGGACTCCTCCGCGGCGGGTTCTGGTGTCGGTTGTTGGCGGCCGCCGTTTTCCAACAGATCGATGATATCCTGCTGGATGGACTCTACCTTGTCCAAGGGGATGTTGGGATCGCGGATGATGAAGACGTCGCCGTCGCGGCGGTGTTCGTAGATGCGCAGGATCCCGTTGGGAGTGGCTTGGGTGTCGGTCTCGCGCAGGAGTTTTTTGCGCTCCAGCATGACGGCGAGGATGTAGCGGGCATTTTCGGTGTGTTCCTCGTCGTCCTCGGCAAGACGGCGGAGGAGTTCCTCGGCGCTCTCCTTTTTGACGACATCGGATTTTTCCTCACTCTGTGGCGGGTGATAGACCGAGCGCCAGGTGGAGAACGGCTTCGGCTGTGCGGGAGGTAGATCGTTCCAGGCGGTGAGCGAGAAGTCGCGGCGGATGTAGCCGCTGGAGTCAGGATCGGGGAAAAGGGCGGCGAAGATGGGCTGGCCCTCGGTGAATGGCTCGCCGCTGCCAGCGCAGTGATGGGCGCGGGAGCGGATGTGCCATTGTTCAATGATAGCCATGATGGAAAGATGGGAAGGTGGGTGCTGCTAGTTGTCGGCAGAGGGGATGAGCTGCTTGAGTGTCTGATAGATCGGGCGGCCGCTGATGCGCCGCTGCATCAAGAAGAGTGCAAGGATGCCGAAGGCGATGTTGGTGGCCCATGCGGCGGCGATGGGCGGGACGTAGCCAGCATCCCCGATGGCCAAGGCAACGCGGGAGAAAAGCAGCATGCCGGCGCACAGGAAGATGGCTACGGCGACGCCACCGGAGGCGCCGCGGCGTGAGAAAACAATGCCGAGCGGCGCGGCGAGCAGCACGGTGATGATGCAAACAAAGGGCTGGGCCCAGCGGTAGTGCCACTGGGTAAGGTAGGGCCGGCGGTTGACCCAGACCTGTTCGCTGTTGCTGAGGAGCCAGCTGCGCAGGTCGGGGATGCCCAGGTTGGGAGCGGGCAAGCCTGGCTTGATGAGCTGCCAGGGAGTTTCGGGCCAGTCACTGACGATCATCGGCTCAGTCAGACGGGTGATCACCGGCGGATCGTCTTTTACAAAACTGATCACCTGCACGTCCTCAAAGGTCCAGACATGGCTGTCGCGGTTCCACGTTGCCTTCGGGATCAAAAGGCGGGCAATCAGGGTACCGTCCGCGGCCTTGCGCGTGATGGCCACATTGCGCAGCGGGGCGACGAGCATCGGGTCGGCCGGGAAGGCGCCGATTTTCCAGAGCCTGCGGGCGGTGTCGTTATAGTAGAGGACGTTTTCAGCCTGGTTGGGGGCGCGGCCAAGGGCGCTATCGAGGATGATTTTCTGCTGTGCCTCGCCCGACGGGGCCCAGTGGTAGTTGAAAATGATGCACAGGGCGGTGGCCATGGTGCCGGCAAGGATGAGGGGGCGCACGACGCGCGTGACGCTGCGCCCGGTTTGGATCATGGAGATGATCTCGCGACTGGTGGACATTTTCCCCAGGCAATACAACACGGAGAGCAGCAGGATGTAGGGCAGCAGGAACACCGCCACGGTAGGAATCTGCACCCCGTAAAAGGCAAACAGGGTGCCGAGCGGGTCCGAGGCGTGGACAATGTCGGTGAGGTTGTCCGACAAGTCGGTGATGAGCCAGATGACGCCCAGGCCACCGGCGCAGATTCCAAACGAGGTCAAGAACAGGCGGTAAACATACCGGTCCTGAATGCCGGAAAGCGCGTAGACAAGCCCGCCGAGGCAGGGCAGCAAGCACGCGGTGCCAAGCAACCACGGGCGCAGCCACTGGGCGAGGGCCGCCGAGTCGGGAAACCCGACGAGGTGCTGCTCGACGGCGCGCACCTCATTGCCAACCAGCCAATAGGCCAGCAGGGCGCCAAGCGCCAGCAGCACCATAGGTACCATCCACTTGCGGCGAGGTTGTCGACTATCCATCGGGGCGATCTGAAACCGGAAGATGCGAGGGCGGGCGCAGGCTGTCCAGAATGGAGTGGGCCGATCTGGCGGCCGAGTTGCATGTCTGGTTGCTGTGGGGCATTGTTTCAGATACCCCCAGAGGCGACAATGATTTCACTGACCGATGGTGCCCCGGCGAGTCCGGCCTTGAGCGAGAGGATGCTGGAGGCGTTCTCGGCGACCGGCATGTTGTCGAAATCGCCGGATTTCGAGTACCGCCCGCAACAGCAGCAGATGGCGGTGAAGGTCGCTGAGGCGCTCTCCGGGACCCATCCGCTGGTGGTCGAGGCGGGCACCGGGGTGGGGAAATCGTTGGCGTACCTGGTGCCGGCCGTCGAGCACGCGCTGGAGAAAGACCGCAAGGCGGTGATCTCAACGCACACGATCAACCTGCAGGAGCAGTTGATCCGCAAGGACCTGCCGTTGGTGCGCAAGTTGCTGGGTCACGAGGTGCCGGCGGTGCTTCTCAAGGGGCGGCAAAACTACCTGTGTCCGAGCCGTTTGCGCCGCGCCCAGGACCAGATCGGGGACCTTTTCACCAGCAGCGAGGCGGAGGAGTTGGCGGCGATCCACAAGTGGGCGGAGAAAACCCGCGACGGGACGCTCAGCGACTTGGATTTCCAGCCATCGATGAAGGTCTGGCACCAAGTGTGCAGTGAGGCGCACGTGTGCACGCCGCGCACCTGCGGTCCGCGCGGGAACTGCTTTTTCCAGGAAACGCGCAAGGCCTTGGTGGAGGCCAAGGTGGTGGTGGTCAACCACACGCTGTTTTTTGCGCTGCTCGATTCCGGGGACCTTGACGTGAAGGAAGGGGAGGCGGGCTTCCTGTTTCCGCGGGATTTCGCCATCCTTGACGAGGCACACACCATCGAGCAGGTCGCCGCCGGGCAGCTTGGCCTGCGGATCAGCCAGATCGGCCTCAAGTTTGACCTGCAGCGGCTCTACAACCCGCGCAACCGCAAGGGGATGCTCAAGTCGCTTAACAACGCCTCGGTGCTCAGCTCGGTGGAGGCGGCGCTTTTGGCGGTGGACGAATTTTTTGGCGAGGTTGGCGAGGTGGCCCGCTTTGGTGCGTTTTCCAAGGAGTTCCGCGTCCGGCAGGCGGATTTGGTGCCCAACACTCTCGCCGAGCCGCTGCGGCGTCTGTGGCAGGAGGTCCAGAGCCTGGCCGAGGAGGTCCAGAGTGAGGCAAGCCGGGCGGAGTTCCAAGATGGAGCGCGGCGCCTGCGCGAGGTCCACGGGGCGTTGGCCTTGTTTTTGAATCAGGACGACGAGGAGAGCGTCTACTGGGTCGAGCGCGGTGGGCGCGAGGAGACCGCCCTGACGTTGCAGTCCGCGCCGGTCAACGTGGCCGAGCGCTTGCGGCCGCTGCTTTTCGGGCCGGGAAAAACCTGCGTGATGACCAGCGCCACGCTGGGCGTGGGGGATCCGGACCTTGACTATTTTCGCCGCCGCGTTGGCGCGGAGGCCGCGGTGTCCGTCAGCATCGGCAGCCCGTTTGACTACAAGAGCCAGATGACCATCTACGTGGCCAAGACGATGCCCGAGCCGGGCACGCCAACCTACGTCGAGGCCCTCGCCAGCTGGATCGGCCGGTCGGTCGAAAAGACTGACGGCAAGGCGTTTGTCTTGTTTACGAGCTATCGGACGATGAAGGACGTCGCCGACCGGATGGAGGATTTCTTCGATGAAAAAGGCTGGCAGCTCCTCGTTCAGGGCCAGGCGATGCCGCGCCACCGCATGGTCGAGGAGTTCAAGCGCGACCTCAACAGCGTTCTCTTCGGTACCGACAGCTTCTGGACCGGCGTCGACGTTCCCGGCGAAGCCCTCTCCAACGTCATCGTCACCCGCCTGCCCTTTGGCGTTCCTGATCACCCGCTGGTTGCGTCCCGCTTGGAGGCCATTGAAGCCGCCGGCGGCAACCCGTTCATGGATTACTCGGTTCCCGAGGCGATCCTCAAACTCCGCCAAGGCGTCGGCCGGCTCATCCGCTCCTCCAAGGACAAGGGCATGGTTGTCATCCTCGACAACCGCATCCTCACCAAGCGCTACGGTAAACTCTTCCTGCAAGCATTGCCGGATGCGCCGGTGAAAATCGTCTCGTGAAACCCGCCAGAAGGCGCGCCTCACAGAGCGGCCGCCCGTTGAGGGCTTTACGAGGCGGGCGGTTTCAGATCTAAGTGGGAAAAAGTTGCGTTGCGCCGCCGCGCATTCTGAGGATGCCAGCGGGGGATTTCTTGTCGTTGCCGCTGAGGCGCTTGCTGCGCTTGGGGCAGGAAGCGGCACGTGGTGGGGCGCACAAACCGGCAAGTTAATCAGGAAATGGCGATCATCTTACTCATTGGGTTGATTTCGAGCTGTGTGCTAATCCATGCAGGTGGGATGTGGGGTGGGCTGCACGTGCTGACGCGGGCGGCACGCAGGCTGCCGGAGAGGATCAGTCCGCTGCAAGGGGCGGGCTGGTTGAGCGCGACGGTGTGCGCGCTGTTTTTCCTGCACCTGATGCACATCCTGGTCTGGGCCAGCTGTTACCGGTTCTATGACCTGCTGCCGAACTTCGAGACGGCGATGTATTTTTCCGCGACCAGCTACGCGACGCTTGGCTATGGCGATGTGCTGCTGGCGGAGAAGTGGCGGATTTTGGGTCCCTTTGAGGGGGTGACGGGGGTTTTGATGTTTGGCTGGAGCACGGGTGTGCTGTTCCTGGTGGCAAACAAGGTCAACCGCATGCTGCACGCTTCCAAGGCCCCATCATGAGCTACCTAAACCTGGCGTTATTCTCCGCGCTGTTGCTTGGCTACAGCATTCTTTCCGGGCGCCAGCGCGGCAGGTGGCTTGATGGGCCCTTGCTGTTCATGCTCGCCGGTCTCCTTCTGGGACCCAACGTGCTTGGCTGGTTGCAACCATCGATCGGCACCGAGGGGATGCGCCTGCTTGTTGAGGTGACTCTGGCGATCGTGCTTTTCAGCGACGCGGCGAGCGCCAACCAGCAGGTGGCGGTTAAGAACCGCGGCCTGGTGCTGCGGCTGCTACTAATCGGGCTGCCGTTGACGATCCTGCTGGGGTTCGGCATCGCATGGCTAATCTTTCCAGAGACGCCCCTGTTGATGTTGGGGCTCATCGCCTTGACCTTGGCGCCAACCGATGCCGCGCTGGGCAAGATTGTCATTGTCAACCCCTTGGTGCCCGAGCCGGTGCGCGAGGGGCTCAACCTGGAGAGCGGCCTCAATGACGGGATCTGCGTGCCGCTGATTTTGACCCTGCTTGCGGTGATCGCCAGCCCGGACGGCGGCCATGGGGCTCTTGGGGCCGTGGCGGTGAGGACGATCGAGGAGCTCGGCATTGGCGCGCTGGTCGGCGGCGGGCTTGCCTTGTTGGCAACATCGGCGATCAACCGAGCGGCACGCCATGAGTGGAACTCCCCGGCTTGGCGCCACCTCGCGCTTCCGGGGTTGGCAGTGATGTGCTTCGGCGTCACCCAGTTGGCAGGCGGCAGCGGATTTATCGCCGCCTTTGTCGGAGGGCTCGTCGCCGGCCCGCGGCTTGGGCGTATCAAGCACAGCTACTTGGAAGGCAACGAGCATTACGGCGATTTGCTCACGGTGCTTGTCTGGGTGCTGTTTGGCGCCCTTGCGGGTAATGTCTTTATTGGCGCGCTCTTCGACTGGCGGATCTGGCTCTACGCGGTCGCCAGCCTCAGCGTTATCCGCATGGTGCCGGTGGTTGCAGCGCTTGGCGGCTCAAGCCAGCCGTTGTCCATGCGGGTGTTCATGGCCTGGTTTGGTCCGCGCGGGTTGGCCAGCGTGGTTTTCGCCATTTTAATCTTTCAGCAGCTTGGCAAGGGCGCGGCGGTTCTTATGCAATCCGTCGTTGCCACCGTGGTCCTCAGCGTGATTCTCCACGGAGTCAGCGCGGGCCCTTGGTGCCGACGCTTGGCCAATCCGCAATCCGCAGGCACCTAGGCCTGACGCGGAATCATTTCCACCGACTCGATCGCCTCCTTGAGCCGCTGCGCTGACCACTGGCCCGGCGCGGTCGCCACGGTCCCCAGATAGCCGTAATTCAATACCGAGCCGAGTTGGGCAAGGAGCAGGCGCGAGGCCGCCGCCATCGGCCCCATTCCCATGAGCGACAAAGGCAGCCCATGGTCCTCTGTGAGCAGTGTGGCGAGGCGGGCAAGGTCCTGCGGAGTTTGCAGCCAGGTGGCGATTTTCACCACACTGGCGCCAAGGTCACGGCCGCGGCGGATGGTTTCGCGCATTTGCCCCTCATTCGGGGTGCCCTCAAAGTCGTGGGCAGAAAGAATCACTGGAATGCCGCGCAGCTGCGCTATGGTGATGAGTTCCGCCATCTCATCCGCGGAGGCTAGCTCAACGTCAATGAATCCGGCATCATCCAGCACCGCCTGCAGCATCGCTTGGCGCGTGGCGGTGTCGTACACCCCTTGGCCGCCCTCGTCGACGCGTCTGGCCGTGAACAAAAGCGGCAACATGCACTGTTGCCAAGCGGCGCGCAGCTCGGCGACGGGCGCGCGCAGCGCATCAAGGCGGATTTCCACGATGTCGCACTCCGCTTTCAAATCGGTCCCGACAAGGTGTTCGAGGTGCGCGGCATCTCCGACGCAACCAACCGTCAGTGGGGATGCGGGGTCGAGGGTGGCGGTCAAGCGGTGCATTGTGGCGGTGTGGAAGCGGCTGCCTCCTAGGCATCTTGGCGGCTCTAGAACCATCCCAAAACCGCCGCTTACGCAAAAAAAATCCTTTTTCTGTCGTGAATTTCTCTCGTCAAGGTCGGCGCGCCTCTCCTAGCGTCAATAAAACCATCCAAGCCATGAAAATCCGCAAAAACTCCGTTCTCCCCCTCGCTGCGGTGCTCTGCTCCATTGTGATGTTTGTTCCCCAGGAAGGCTTTGCCCAGGGCAATGCCAAGGCGGACGTCGATAAGATTTCCTTCGATGCGCTCCAATCGCCTGACATCAATGTGGCCAAAGCAAAGAACTTCAAGCCAAAGGAGTGGCTCGAAGTGGAAGCCAAGGTGCGCTTGCAGGCCGCGCCGGTGCCCGTGTCGGGCTTTCTGGATAAGATCACGGTGAAGTGGTACATCGCCGCGGAGAATGTTGGCGCAAAGGCCACGGCGCTGCTGACCAAGGAGGTTTCCTACGTCAACGTGCCAGTGGACGAGGATTTCTTCGTTTCCGTCTACCTCTCGCCCTCGGCCGTCAAGCGGATCACCGGCAGCGACCGCGCCAGCGCCCGAACCGTCAAGGCCGTTGCCATGCAGATCCTCTACAACGGCAAGGAAATCGGAACCCAAAGCAGCTCCGGCCCAGACAACTGGTGGAACAATCCAACCCTTGGGCAGATGAGCGGCGTGCAAGTTCTCAACAAGAACGAGACGCCATTCAAGGCTCTGTGGTGGGACCGTTACGGCGAGATCGAAGAGCAGCGCTAACCGCAGGCAACGCGCACCGACCAATCTCAAATCCCCCCTTGGGGCCGCGCAGGCCCATTCAATCAATCTATTTCTGACCATGGCTGAAACCCAAGCGACCGTCGCCCTTAACATCGGCTCTCAGCGAATTTCAATGGCTGTTTTTGAGCCGGGCAAGAATGGAGGGCTCCTCCTGAAGGCTTATGACTCGACCTCGATTCTGGCCGATCCCGCTACCGAGGCGTCCCGCATCCCGCAGATCCGACTGGCCGTCAGCGAACTCTCGCAGCGGCTCGAGGTTTTGAAGGCGAAGGTGATTTACGCGGTCTCGGGCCAGGCGGTGTTCACGCGTTTTGTGAAGTTGCCACCGCTTGAGGATGACAACATCGAGCAACTGGTCACCTTTGAGGCTCAGCAGCACGTTCCATTTCCGATCAACGAGGTCGTCTGGGATTATCAATTGCTTGAGAGCGATGGCGAGAAGGAGGTTGTCATGGTTGCCATCAAGGGCGACTCGCTTGACGAAATCAATGAGGCGGTCAACGACGCCGGGATTCTGACCGGCGCGGTGGATGT